>JAKOVF010000255.1 GCA_029782225.1 Chloroflexota bacterium
GATCCCTGCGACCGTTACACCGCCAGGTCCTACTCCCTCGCCTCTACCACCATTCGAATGGACTCCAAATCTGTATATCAAAATGGGTCGGGATGGAATCCTGACGATCTATGCCTTTCGTTCAGATATGGGACAGGGAATCCGCACGGCCATCGCCATGTTGATCGCCGAAGAGCTTGATGTAGATTGGAACTCTGTCCGCATCGAGCAATCGCCAACGGATTCCAAATACGGCGACCAGATGACCGGCGGAAGCGTGAGCATCTCATCCAATTACGCCAGGCTGCGCCTTGCGGGCGCGGCCGTGCGGGAGATGCTTGTTGGGGCTGCCTCGGGAGTCTGGGATGTGGACCCGGCTCAATGTCAGACAGAAGCGGGGTTCGTCATCCATCCAGATGGCCAGCAGAAAATCCCTTACGGTGACCTGGTCGAAGCCGCTTCCAGACTGGAACCGCCCAAACAGCCGCAGGCCAAGGACAAGTCGCAGTTCAAAATCGTGGGGACCGGCAAGGGCCATTGGGATGCGCCTCAAATGATCAGCGGCAAAGCCATTTATGGTATTGATGTGCGTGTGCCCGGTATGCTATTTGCCGTGATCGCGCGCTGCCCGGTCTTTGGCGGGAAATTCACCAGTTATGATGACAGCGCTGCAAAAGGCATGCCCGGTGTGAAACAGATCGTTGCGCTCAAGAGTTCCATTGCCGTTGTGGCGGAGAACACCTGGGCCGCCATCCGTGGACGAAGTGAATTGAAGATTACCTGGGATGAAGGCAGGAATGCCAGCCTGAGCAGCGCAGAACTGCGAGATAAGGCCATGGCCCAATTGCCGCAGCCTGGCCAGGATGGGAATCTTTTGGAAGCAGTGTACGAGATTCCTTTGGAAGCACATGCCACCATGGAGCCCATGAACTGCACGGCTCATTTCCACGATGGGATCTGTGAAGTCTGGGCACCGACCCAAAGCCCACAGGACGTGCAGGCTCAGGTTGCCAGCGTTACCGATATTTCACGCGACAGGGTGATCGTCAATGTTCCGCTCATTGGGGGTGGGTTTGGCCGCCGCCTTCAAACCGATTATGCGGTGGAAGCCGCGTTGGTTTCACAGGCCATCGGTGCGCCGGTACAAGTGGTGTGGACGCGTGATGACGATCTTCAACACGACTTTTATCATGCTATGTCGGTTCAATATGTCAGCGCAGAGCGTGGCAAAATCAGCAGACCTCGAATTCGCGCAGCCGGTTCGAATCCTGTTCCGACCGGTGCCTGGAGATCGGTCGAGAACTTCCCGGAGGCCTACGCTACACAGTGCTTTATCGATGAGATGGCTTTTGATTTGAAGCGGGATCCCCTGGATGTGCGTCTCGAACTCTATTCGGGCCGAGTAGCGGAACTTATCAAGCTCGCTGCCGAGAAAGCGGAATGGGGCAAGCCACTGCCGGACGGATGGGGACGGGGCTTGGCCCATCACTCCACATTTGGAGTGACAGATGTGGCCTACGTTGCAGAGGTCTCCGTAGATGTAGGAGGAAATGTCCGCGTTCATCGAGTCGTGGCCGCGGTGGATTGCGGTCAGGCGGTCAATCCAGATAACGTAAAGGCGCAGATCGAAGGCGGCATCGCCTTTGGTCTTACTGCGACCCTAAAGGCCGAGGCCACGCTCAAGGACGGTCGTATCCAGCAAACCAGCTTCCATGACTATCCCATTCTCCAGATGAACGAGATGCCGCTGGTCGAGGTATATATCGTCGAGAGCGACAAGTCGCCCACGGGCATGGGTGAAATGGGTGTGCCTCCTATCGCACCAGCAGTTGCGAACGCAGTTTTTGCCGCCACCGGGAAGCGGATCAGGCATATTCCGATTCGGCCGGAAGATTTGAAGGCGTAACACAGAACCGCAGGTGATGAGCCTGCGGTTTTGGCTGCACTCGGGTAAAGTTTGGTCCTCACTCGCTTCTTCCTTGCGTGGGAACAATGAGCAAATGGCAGTTCACACTTTCCATCACAGGTAAACGCACTTGAAAGACAAGCAAGTGGATGCCATCAGGACGAGGGCCAACAACAAAATTAGTTTCGAATCAATGCGCAACGAATCTTGATTTTTCAGCCATCTATCGATGCCTCTCGCATCTCGAAGGCAAGGAAACACTCCGGGCAGTGTTGAAGCATTAAGGCAGGCCTTCTATATGGATGGGCCGACCTTCCTTAAAACTTATAGAAACCTGATCGAGAATTGGGATACAGGCCGCACCGTGCACTAGATAAGGGATTCAACGACGGAATTCGTTTGAATTTGGGGGAAAGGATATGTATAATGATAAATGAGGAGAAAGAGTATGAAGAGATT
>JAKOVF010000174.1 GCA_029782225.1 Chloroflexota bacterium
GTAGGTTTGACGGTGGGGTGGTTGTTTGCTCGTTTTGTGTGCATATTTGTTGCATGTTCCGGCGTTCCCTTATATTCCCCGTATGTCCGTGCCGGCTTGTCTGGTAAGTTAATCAGTTCCCCACGCCAATCACTATTTCGATCCTTTTTCGATGCCTTTTTCGACAACTCCGGCGGCGTGATATTGAAATATTTGCTGAAACAGGCGTCCGGCTCCGTGGTGATGCAGTTGGCGGGGAAGCGGCCTTTATTTACGGAAGGATTAGGCGCTTGTCTGTCGAGACGTCCTTCGATTTCTCTCCAAGCATTAGACACTTCGCCGCTACTTCTCACTTCCTCGTCACCAATCCTACACCCATCAATATTCAGCGCACCCGTCCCCCACCGCTCCACGTTGTCCGCCACCGTTCCGATAAGCGGCTTGCGGGCCATGATGATGGGTTGATGATCAGTTTGTGATTCCTGCTCGTTTCCCCTCGATATAACAAGCTCTTGAGCAAAACTGTTTTCTGTGTCTAAATACTTCCTTTTTACGTCGCTCAAAATCGCGTCCACAGTAGTCGCATCGCAGGGTAATCCAGCATTCAGGATTCCGTTGACTTGGGTGGTATTTCTTTGTGTGTTCTGACCAAGTAACCAATTCAAGGTTTTCAATTCGGTTATCATCTTTGATTCCGTTTCGGTGGTGAACATACTCGCCTTTTTTAAGAGGGCGGCCAAGATGTTGCTCCATGATAACATCATGTTCAAGCCGATACTTTCCGTCATCGGTTCGGATAACAATGTATCCGTCAGCTCGTTTAAATCGTCCGCCTTTCCAGTTGGCGTTTTCTTCACCTTTACGCCCTCTAGCAGGATCGGAGCATGCCTTTGAACAGTATTTAGATTCTCCTCGTTTAATTCGGGATCGTTGGGCGTAAAATTCCTTTCCACAAGTCGGACAAACTCTCCACTCGCCCAATTTCTGATTTTGACACTCTCGGCTACAGTATTTACCCCCACCCTTTCTAATTGCGGCAGGAAATACATAAAAAGTCTTGCCGCATCGCTTACAGACACATTCAACCTTCGGCATATTGGTCCCCCCAAGATCCTGGTAATTGTCTCCATGACCAATATACCAAGTTTATAGTTGAATGGCAAGGGTTTTGTACCGAGTATGACAGGCTCATGTGAAGGTTTCAGGCTCGTTCCCCATCCGTTCCATTTCTTGGCAAGGTCGGTTGCTGGGGCAGTGATGTCGTAGGTTTCTCTATATCCGACTATATGACTTCCGTTTCTGCGGCTCTCTCCTTTTGCCAACCCCGCATTTCCTTTACCGATAACCTCGCGCTCAACGCCTGCCCGCTTATCAAACGCCTTGCTTACATCTAGCGATTTCGGGAAGCCGCTAAAATAAAGCCATTCAATAACATCCCGTATCTCAAACCCTGCTAACCGTAGCGCTGTTGTCATCAAGTCCTGCGTCCGTGTCCCAGCGAATACAAGTGCATGGCCGCCGGGCTTCAAAACACGATACACCTCTCGCCAAATGGACGGCCCCGGCACGAATGAATCCCACGTCTTGCCCATGAACCCGCCTCCACGGTGAGTGTAGTCTTCGCCGGCCATCCATTTCGTCAACACTTCCTCGATGTCCGGCTCTTTTGATAGACCATAAGGCGGGTCAGTCACTACGCTGTCTATGCTGTTGTTTGGTAATTCACGTAAAACATCGAGGCAATCGCCTAGTATTACGACATTTGTTTCCATGTGTGCATCACCAACAACAAAAAGCCGCCAATCATGCGGCAGGCTTAATCCACAAGACTTCGGTACGTCGGTCGTGGGAACGGCCTTTGTCAAGGCGTGCGTGCACCACTCGTTGTTCCCGCTATTGTAAGCGACGTGCGGCTTCGGTGCGGGCGCGTCCAGGGGTTCGACAACAGTCGGGGAATAGTACCCATTCGCGGGGGCCTCTACGTCGTCAGCCTCTACCTTTGGCGAGGACGGCTGTACGTCGTGCGCCGGGGCCTCCGTTTTGCGCTCGACAAATCGAGGGCGTTCTTTCCCGTCAGCTCCAATAACCGTCTCCAACTGAACAAGTTGTTCAGTTGCTTCAAGCTCCCGTCTAACGGTATTGGCAGTTCCAAGTCCAACACCGAGATCTGCTGCATGCTGGCGATTGCTTTTCTGTGGAGCTTCGAGGAGTGCTTGAGCGATAAGTTCCCGCCTCTGTTCTCTCGTCAAGTGCCGCCTGTTGAGGTTCAGCTTCCGCGCGTGCGCCCGTTTCTGCTCCTCCGTCAGTCCGCGCCGCACTACCTTGGGCCAGTCGGTGATACCCA
>JAKOVF010000184.1 GCA_029782225.1 Chloroflexota bacterium
TAGGGAATCCGCTGGGCTTTGAGCCAATTCTCGACTTTTCTCTCAGTAGTCGGGTCTTTCAGCACGGTGTAGAGCTCCAATCGGTAGTTGCCTACATCGAAGTAGTTGTGGTTATCCGCCATCAAATCGTCGCTTTCCGTATGCGTAATCAGCGTGTACGGCAGGGCCGGCGCTTGAGACCACTTGTGATAGTTGCAGGGCAGCCCTATACTTTCCATGCCTGCCATGATATCCAAGTAGGTCACGGCTAACCACCTCTTTCAAGAATCTGCACGATTTTCCTCTCCAGCTGCGGAGCGTGACGTTCTTCAGCGGGCTTGATGTGCGGCCTACCTTCTACTCTCCCACCTCCGCGTTTGGCGTGGCCGTGTTCAAGAAGGTGGGTGAGCTGAGGCTTTTTCTTGTTGTAAACTACATATTTCCCTGGTCCCTCTTTCCTAGCTGTCCAGCCTTTGGCGTACTCGCCGGTATCTTTGGGCGATGTTTCGTGGAGGTCAGCGGCCAGAGCCTGTGCGGTCTCCTTCACCGCTTCTTCGATAGCTGCCCCTACCTCTTCCGTGTAGGTTTTCACAGCAAGGACTATTTCGCCGGCCAAGTCATCTACTTTGATCACATCAGCCATTACCACCACTCTCCTCGCACGTTAGCTTGATCCATGTGTCTCCGGGCAGTTGGTCAACACGTTTGATGGTGTATACTCGGCCAAAGTGCTTGGTCGGAGTGCCCTCCATCAACACCGGTTGGTTGATACCCACAAACCCGATTCCCATTTCACCGCGTGTGATGTGGGTTTCCACAATACGATAATCGGTGAGGTTAAAGATGAGGTCATCCAAAAACGGAGCTCGCCGTAACTCAAATGTCACGGTGTTCTCTTCACCCACTGCTTTGGCGGCGTAGTACCGCTCACCCCACAGCGTCTGTAAGTTGGCCCAGACCGTCTGCCAGTCTTGCCACTCTTCGACCTGATTGCCCCATGGATCTTTCGTCACACTCCGCTTTTGGATCACTATCCGGTGCCGCAGAGTCTTGCCCAGCTCCCGCATCTTATCGCGGTACGCCTGCTTCCTAAGCCCTTCCATCGGCGCTCACCCCTTCTGCGGCCACCTGCAGCTGAAGGCGGAGAATTTCTCGGGCGAAGTTCTGCTCGAAGTACTCCAGCGCGTTGTTGTAGTCATATCGGCAGCGCGCAAGCAAGAGATCTTGAGCAGGGCCAGGCTTTTCATAATCGAGTTCAGCACCTATCATCTTGTTTAGGCTTGCTTTTGCTCGCTCGATTATGTTGATAAACCTAA
>JAKOVF010000188.1 GCA_029782225.1 Chloroflexota bacterium
GCTGTTCCCAATCCCGCCGCACCGACAAATGCACCGCAGGCCGCATCGCCCGCCGTCCCCTCGAAGCCAAGGTCCTTGACCTGCTAAAGAACGAGATCCTCACCCCTGATAACCTTCGGGCCATCCACCAGACCTCCCTCGAAGCGCGTGACAAGTTCGAAGCTGAACACCAGGCACGATCTGAACGTCTCACTGCCGAGAAGTCCAAGGTATCTCTGCAAATTGCCAACATCACCAAAGCCATAGCAGATCGTGGAGCTCTACAACCTCTCCTGGATAAACTCACCGAACTGAACACCCAGCGCGCCCAGGTCACCACGGACCTGAAGGAAGCCTCCGTTCCCATTCAGCCTCTCCCGCCTCTCACCGACGATCAGGTGGTTGCCGTTTCCAACGGTTTCCGGCGCATTCTGGAAAAAGGCACGCCAGATCAGGTCAAGACCCTTTTACAAGCCTACGTCAAATCCGTCACTGCCGAGCGCACTGGCACAACTGTTCGTGGATCCATCACCTACTATTATCCGCCCCCTTTTGAATTTGCCCCCACGGAAGGTATAATGTTGCCTATAAGTTCCGCCCCCGTGGGGGCACTCGTATAATCCGCGGTGAGAAGTCTGTCACGATTGAATGGAGTAAATCATGACCCAACTTCTCGCCGCAACCACCACAATAAACAAAGTTCTATCCATGCCGGATCTCGCCGACTTCATGACCACACAGGAAGCTGCAAAAGCCCTGGGCTTTTCTTCGGTCGTATCTGTCAGGAATTTGGTCTATAAGCAAAAACTGGAAAGCATCCGATTTGGGCGGGCCCTGCTCATCCCGAGAAAAGCGATCAAGGAATATCTGGCAAGGACCAAGGGCATGAGCAAACACGATCCCCGGCGAAACCAGAAGTAAAAGCGCCTGTCACTTGACAAGTGCTTTTATTAGTTTTATACTGATGTTGTGAGAAAATCGGTATATATCCCCCTGGGGAATTTTTTTAGCTAGAACTGATGTTCTCAAAAAATAAGCACTTTAACAAAATAATAACCGCCCATTGAAAACCGTGTGACGAGCAAGGCTATGAATGGCGCGGCGATCTTTCACAGGAGGCAGACCGATGAACAACTCTCTGATTGAACAATTCGTCGAGGATGTTTGTGCCGGCAAGACCAACGAAACCGCACAAACCTACCGGACCAAGTTAGGTCAATTGGCCCGGTTCATGAAAAGCAAACCCATCACACCTGAAAATCTCAAAGCATTTCAAAAGGACTTATTGACCCGGAAAACGCACCGTCGAGGGAGCAAGTACATCGAGGGCGGTTTATCCATCTTCACCGTGAAAACAACTCTCCAGACGACGCGGCATTTTTGCAAGTGGCTATTCGAGAACAAGCATATCAAGCAGGACCTTGCCAAAACGATCAGGCTACCCCAGACACCACCACCTGCACCAAAGGCCATCCGTGGGGATGCTGTTACGTGCATGGTCGAAGCTGCATTGAACACCGGGGAAGATTGGCAGCGGGCTCGCAATGTAGCGATCCTGTTTTTTCTACGGGACACAGGATGCAGAATCGGCGGGCTTGTCAATGCACAACTGCCCGGCCTGGACCTGGATCACGGCATAATAGAGACTTACGAGAAGGGCAAGAATATCACCCTGTACATCAACGCCCCGACTATTCAGGCAATCAGGATGTGGTTGGACTATCGTCCGATCTTCCGACCGCTTACAGAGCATGTTTTTATTTCACATCGGACCAACCAAGGTATCACGCGCTTGGGCGTTCAGCACATGCTATACAAACTTGCCCGGATTGCTCATGTGGATGACCGCAGTAATCCCCACGCCTGGCGACATGCCTTCGCTCGAGATTTCTTGAAGAATGGCGGGGAGATCACCCAACTGGCCGGGATCATGCACCATAGTTCAATCTGGGTTACAACGAATTATTACGCAAGATGGGATATGCGCGGCCTGAAAGAAGCGCACACAAAAAACAGTCCGATCAATTCACTCGAGGTGCCATCATGAAAACCTATCAGGTTTGTTTCAGGGGATGCTACCGCTCCCCGCTGTATGCTGTCCATGCCCTGGTCCAGTGCGGGTATGGAGATTTTATCTTGTTTCGCGGCCGCTGCATTCAGCGCATCGGCCGGGGCTTCCGGGCCGAGATTCAGGGCGGGAAGTGGTCACGGACCTATCGTGAGCCGCTGAGAGCGATTGAGCAAGCCCTCCCCTGCCCTAGTGCGATCTTGCCTGTAAATCAGCACCCACTCCGCACGCACGCACGTACGCACGCACGAAAAACGAGCCGTCTCGCCGGATCCGGCGGTGCTGCAGTTGGTCCATCTCGCTAGAAATAGCGATACCTGGTGGCATCGTCAGATTTGGCGAGGGTGGCCACCCTCGCTAGAAGTGTCGAGCCGGGATCTGTGATGGGTACTCCCTGGCTCCAAAAAGCCGAGATGCGACACGAGACACAAGCCCTGATGGGTAGTCCCTTGCCCCAGAAAGCCACGCCACGCCACAAGCCACAACGTATCCCACCCACGAAAATTGCATGATGGGTACTCCCTAGCCTGAAATTGTCGGGACGGGATACAGGATACAAGCCCTGATGGGTGCTCCCTGGCCTGAAATTCGCGGGGTGGGGTACAGGGTACAACGCCCGGAGCGGTGTCTATCTGGCAGAATTTCAACACGCAACATGCAACATACAAACCGGGAAGGGGTATCTACCTCCCCGATTTTCAAATCGCAAATTACAAATCACAAACCGGGAGGGAGTGTCTATCGGGCAGGATTTCCCCCCACATCCCACAACCCACAAATTCCGGATCCCCACGCCACAAAGAGCGATACCAGCTGTGACCGAGCTCAGCGTGTGACGCATCGAGAAGTCACAAGCCTGGCAGGGTCACAGCTGGCGTAGATGTCAATGGCTACGTGGGCATCGCCTTTTTCGTCGGTGCTGCATGCAGCATCGACACTTTCAGCGATACGATATCGCGAGAAGCGCCAGCCCGATCAGGCCGAGGATCACCAGGATATTGAACCAACGACGAAAAGCTTTTTTTGTCATCATGGCTACTGCATCGGAAGCATCTTCCAGGTACGGAAGATCGCAGCGATGACCCAGATGACACTGATTAGGAACCGGAAGGCCAGCGCAATAAACAATGCAGCCATCGCCGGTCCCATGTTGAAGTTTGCCCGCAGCAGCGCATACGTCACCTTGAACACAAACCGGACCGCGCTCCATAGTGCCATAGGCAGCGCCGTGGCACTGGTATGCGAAGGCAGCAGCTTGACAACACCCTGATCGAAGATCGTCACGAAGCCGACGAGGAACATATTCCAGAAAGAAGGAGTGGGGGTTTCGATCATCCCTCCATCATCCGCCCCTGGTAAAGTATCGGTTTCAATGTTCGCTAGCATTTGCCCGGGTGAAACGACAGTAGTGCCGCAAGTCCATTTCCCCAAAACGGAGGTGTTCAAAACACATCCGCCAACCCGAAACGTTCCGGCAGAAGGCCATATACCCCAATGCAAGTGATAGTGATGGCCCGATTGAACAGCCCACCCACACGAATCGAGAAACGTACCGGAGCGCAAGTTACCGATCAAGGCGCCCTTCTCGAATTCGTGATCCACTACAAGGTTAGCATTGCTGTTCAGGTGAGCATACATAAACTGATCCGTATCCACGCCAGAAGTTCGAATCGCCACGCTCGTACCGTCATCGCAAACAAAGTCTATAATTCCAGGACCTGCCGCAAAGACTTTGTCAGTTGCAGCAGTCAAGCCCATGTTATCGCCAGAAATAAGATCAACGGCCACGCCGTTGAGCCCCGCACCTTCATAGCCAAGAGCATGAGGACCGGCGATACTATACTTCACAGATTTTCCGTAATCCCATGGGAAACGATATTGATGACCTCCGCCTGAGAGATTGGCCGGTAACGCCAACACTTTAGGAACGCTCACTTGAGCTTGTGCAGGTGTAAGCAATTCAACCGAATTGTCATAATGCACAAGAACTGACCCCAACCAAATCACTTGTGTTGTTCCATCTGCTTTTTCGGTAATAAACCATTCTTCATCCGGCGACTGGATGTTGAGCGCCGCGAGAGACACGAAGGTATCAAGATCGCGGGCATCGGTGTAAGTGATTGCGTAATAGGTCGCATTGGCCGGGGGAGATACAGCAAGCCAGGCATCAACCGCCGCACGAACTCCGGCATTAACAGGCTTTGTCGTATCGAACACATACGCGGCCGGTTCTTGTGCTTGAACCGGGGCTGGCGCTATTGCCATCATCATGAAAGCAAGAGCGCAAAAGAAAAAAGCAATTTTTTGTTTCATAGTTGTTGATCTCCTGAAAGTCATCTTATTCCCAACCTTACTTTCAAACAGTCAGGAAAACAGGAGAGAGATTCTCCTGACTGTTTTTCTCCCCTGTTTCTTTTATCATCTCGTCGTACAGTGTCTTACAAGAAAGGAGCACACTCCAATGTCTGAACCCTATCGCCCCATTGTTTTCAGTATGCGTTTATCGACAGCAGAAGAACACGCAGTTGAATTGCTTGCCAATGCGGAGGGACTACCGAAAACCATTTATGCCCGGCACATCCTTCGCCTGGCGATGAAGAGCAAAGCCGCAGCCACTGTGTTACCCGCTGATCTGATCGCCGCGCTGAATTGCCTGCAAGCAGAGACAATCCTATGAATAAAAAAAAGAGATACCCCGGTTCAACGGACCGGGGCATCTTCACAGGAGCTTGGGCAAAGAGCAGGCGAGCAACCTTATCTCTTCGCGCATGACAACAACTATTCGCATTATAGCACAGGAGAAAAGCTATGAGAAATATAGATCCCGATATTTGGGTCGATGACTTTGTGTTGGACTTGTCGTTTGTAGAAAAAGTGCTGTGGGTAGGATTGCTTATCACGTGCGCTGACGATCAAGGCAGATTGCCAAATAGCCCGAAGTTTATCAGAGCAAAACTCGCCCTCGAGGAAGTGTCTACGGATGAGATCAAACAAACACTGGCAAAGTTCGCTGAGCGCGGAAAGATCATAGTTTATTCTGCCAACGACAAAGGGATCATTCAAATCACAAATTGGTGGAAGTATCAAAAAGAGTCTGGGTGGATGGGCCGTTCTTCTCTACCCGGCCCAAAGGATTGGGAAGACTATATACACTGTCATGAGCCCGGTGGTGCAACATACAAAAGCCCGAACTGGGACCGGCGAGGGCATCCAAGGAGCATGGAAGCCGCATCCAAGGAGCATGGAAGCCGCGACGGTGACGGTGACGGTGATGGTGACGGTGATGGTGAGGGAGGCGTAATAAGCAAGACTGTTAAGCAAGAGGGCAAAGCGCGAAACAGAAATAGCCCCCCGCCCAATTTTGGAAAAGGTCAGCCGAAAGGCTTCAAACACCTGAAAGGAAAATAGAGATGGCAACAAACGATGAAATCACCAAGGCCCTTGGAGTGTTGGCTGCAGCTTATCCACGTTTTGAATTACCGGACGCCACGATCAGAATTTACCAGCGTCTTCTGGGTGATCTTGATTTCGACACGCTGAAAGCCGCAACCCTGCAATGTGCTACGGTCTGCACGTTCTTTCCAACAGTGGCAGAGATCCGCGCCGCAGCAGTTGAACTTCAAGTTATGGCCGAGGGCGTGCCTTCCGACATCGAAGCGTGGGGGATGGTGGTTCAAGAGATACAGCGGGTAGGTTCCTATAGAACGCCTACCTTCTCCCATCCTTTGGTCGATGATGTTGTAACTCAACTCGGATGGAGAAATCTCTGCCTGTCTGACAACGCAACAGCAGATAGAGCTCGCTTTATGGATGCGTACGCCAATGCACTCAAGCAGCACAAACGACACACACAAATGCTTCCGGAAGTGCGCGAGCTCGTCGAGCATAAATTGATCGCCGGCGATCCTATAAAGCAGCTTGCAGCAAAACTTGAAAAACCAATGCACACTACCGAAGAACTGCCCAACAAGGCCACGAAGCTGTGAAGCCCTGCTACAAGCCGTAGCACCCAATCCTAGGCAGATGTCGGCAAATCGGCAAAAGGCCGCTTCTAGGCCATGTCACGAGCCGTGACACCCGAATAAAAAGCAGGTCCTGAATGACACGCAAACCATCAAAGCTAACCCTCGAAGAAATCCCAGGCAGCGAGATCCCGAATCTCCACGCGGCGCAGCGTGCGGCCCTGCCTATGATCTCTGCAAACTTGCAGTCTGTCATTCGTGCCCTGCTTGCTTCTGGCGCTCTGGTCGTAGCTGACGGTAAGATCATTCCAGGCACGCAAGGATAAACTTCATGGCTGAGAATTACACACATCCGCCGGCCGGCCTTCCTCCTGGCTCGTGCGTCTGGGCTTACTTGCGAGATAGCGGCGGGCCTTCGCAGGAACAAAGCGTAGATCAACAGGAGTGTGAGATCATCGCTTATTGCAAAACTTACGATCTGGTGCTCGTGCAAATCTTTCGTGATGTTGCCCGGTCCGGTGGTAGCACAGTTGGCCGGGATGAATTCTTATCCATGATCGACATGAGCGAGGATGAAACCATCCGGCCGCGTGGCTTGCTCATTTGGAATTTTGCCCGGTTCGCACGAGATTACAACGACTCTGTTTATTACAAAGCCACCATCAACAAGCGCGGCATTATTGTCCACTCCCTCACCGACCAAATCCCTGATGATGTTTTTGCCGGTCGCATCGTAGAGACTGTCATCACACTTGCCAACGAAGAAAAACGCCGGCAGACTTCGAGGGATGTCAAGCGTGGACTTCGGTCACTTGTGGCAAAAGGTTATAGCCCTGGCATACCTCCACGCGGATACAAAGCTGTGAAAGTGACCATAGGCACAAAGCGAGACGGATCACCCCGCATCGTGAGCAAATGGGAACCGGCCCCGGATTTGTGGGATGACGTTCGCCTTGCCTGGCAGCTGAGGGCCGAAGGAAAATCATATGGTGAGATCGCCAAGGCTACGCATAACAAACTTTTTTCAGCAGTCAATTCGTGGACATCTTTTTTCAGGAACAGGGCTTATCTTGGCATAGGCATTTGCGGAGACTTAGAAGTCCCGGACCATCATGAACCGGCTATCACTTGGGAAATCTGGGAAGCTGTAAAAAAACAATACGAGGCGCATCCACTCCACGGAACAACAGGCCACATGAATCACCCGCGCCGCGTGGGGAACCCAACGATCCTTTCAGGCTTTACTTACTGTCTCGAATGCGGCGCCATGATGACCCATAGCACCGGCCACAAGAACCGGCCCTGGCATAATTACATGTGCGGAGCGAAGGACCGTCACGGTCCGGCCGCCTGCACTTCCAAACGCATAGGAGCAAGAAACGCAGAGACACAAATATTAGCTGCTGTGATCGAGCGCGTGCTCACACCTGAATATCTTACGGAGGTCATTGACGAAACAAAAAAGCAATTCGCATCTACTGCGGACCTAGAGAGACAAATCCACGCAGAAGAACATAAGCTGGAAGATTTGGATATCGCAATCCAACGGCACTTGAACACCATCGAAAGGACCGGCTCACCAGCTGCACAGGAAAGACTGAGACAACGGGAAGCAGAGAAAGCGCAGGTCCGCGTGGAGCTCGAGCGTCTCAGGCTTCAGCTTGCCACGGCGAGGATTGAGATCACACCGGAAGCAATGACGATCATCTTGCAAGCCTGGCGGGACCAGCTGACCAAAGCACAAGAGTCGGGCAACGTTCGAGAGATCAAAGCCTGGCTCACTCGATTTGTTTCAAGGATTGAACTTGGATACAATCGAGCAAAAATATTTTATACTTGCCTGATAGATTTCTCAGACATGGCGCGGAAGGCATCCCTCCTCCGTGGGGGCACTGGCAAAGACCACCGTTGAGGTGGTTTTTTGTTTGGTACGACCGGAGTCCCCGTTGAGGGGATGCTATTCGAATCTCCGTGGGGGGCCAGAAGAAAACCTGCGTTGAGGCGTTTCTCGGTTTTACGCGACTAAGGCCTCGCTTCTAGGGGAGCCTCTTATTGATCTGATAACATGCCGTCCGCTGCACAGCGGGATACTGCCACTTTTCCCCGCTCATAAAATCCAGCGGATCGAAACGCACCAGCAAACGATAACCAAAATCTGCTGGCGCCTGCTCTGCGTCGTCACAGTGCAGGACCACATAATCGGGCAGCAGTGTCTCGACAACCTCGAAGGAGTCCTTATGAGCCGCCTTCAAGGGTACGATATCCGGCGTCAGCAATCCCACATCATCCAGCATGGTGCGCTCGGAGTAGTAACCCACATAACCCAGCGGCTCAAGATAAACGACTGCATCTTCTGGTGTGTTCTGCTTCAACCACATCCCAATCTCAGTGAGAGTCCTATCATTTGCATATTCCTGGCGAAAATGCAGGACCTCCATCCTCGGCAGGGCAAAATTGAACGCAGACACAATGTAGACGGCGGCAACGGCTCCTTTCAACCATCGCCTCCGAAGTCCGCGCCAGGCAGCAGCAATACCAAGGCCGGATAGAATAAGCAACACATACAGGCTTGTAATGAAATAGCGCTGTTCCACGGTCATGTTTAAAGCGATCAACATTGTGGTTTGCAGCGCGAAAAATAGGGCCAGGGCGCGTACCCAGATCACTCTTCTATAGATCCATACGCCAGCCAGCGCGAGGCCATCCGTGATCAGCGCCAGCGTTCCTGCCAGGGATGGATGATCCAGGATCGTGAATGGGGCCAGCCATCCAAAGAGGATCTGGAAGCGACTCGTCCACGGCAGTGGACTCCATCCGTAGGCAACGCGCTTGGCAATGGCGGTGAAGGGGATCACACTGCCGAAATAGAGTTGCGCAAAGATCAGCCAGGGCAGGTAAGCCAGGCCCGTCACAGCCAAAAATATCAGTGTGCTGCGCCGTTGGCTCCAGAAGCATACCGCGGCAAGTGCCGCGATCCAGAGCGCAGTATCCAGCCGCATCCAGAGCATCCACCCGGCGGCCAGGCCTGCCCAGATGGGTCTTTCCTTCGTCATGAGATACAAGCTGGCCATCATGCACAGAATGACCAGCGGTACCTCCATGCCGGCCAACATCTCCAGTAGTAATTTGTCTGACCAAAGCAGAATGAATACGATCAGCACACGCTGGGAGACGGGAATGGAGAATAATTCCAGCAGCTTCCATACAATTGCAAGAGAAAGAGTGCCCGCCAGAATATCCAATCCGATCGCCGCAACAACTGAATTATGGAAGACTCTTAACCACGCTGCCAGGAGCAATGCCATCCCGGGTGAGCTTGCCCCATAGACGCGCTCACCGACGTTGTATACAAATCCTAATCCGTGGGCAAGATTTTGAGCATAGCGAAATGTGATATATGCATCATCCCGAACAAATCCCACCCATCCATACCAGGCAAGATCGACGCCAATAGAAAAAGCAAGCAGGGAAAAAAGTAGCCAGGATTGTGGTTTGAGCGTCTTCATCCTGTGCGAATCATATCATGAGGCGCGCCGGGCACAATCTGGCATGCGGAAACAAACTCACCCCGACAATAATATCGAGGTGAGTTTATCGTTTATATATAAGACCCAGTGCCCTCTCATTGAGTGGATAGGATTCGATCCCCGTGAGGGCACTGGGTGAAACCGCCGAGTGATCGTGCGGTTTTTTAGCGGGAGGTGATCCCAGCTTGTCACTCATAAAAGTCCCCGTTGGATTCAATTGGATAAGGGAAGTCGAGTCAGTCCCCTGGTTTTTCAGGCTGCACCGCCAGCCCGGAAGGGTTCCTGGCTGGCAGTGACAGACCGCTTGACCACAATACGCTAACTAAGAGCGATGGCAAGGTCGAGCATAGTTACCACGGAGAGAGTGAGGCGGAAACCCATCAACAGACCAAATGAAGGAACGATGGTCCATCCGACCCACAGGCCCCATTTCAGTATGCTCGACCTTGCCTTCATCCATAACCATGGTCACCTGGAGTTAGGCTCGCCGGAACAGGCCCACGATCAAGAGCAGGACGACCGCACCGCCGATGGCGACCAGGATACTGTAAAGATTGAAGCCGGTAACACCAGGACCTCCGAGTGAATTCATGATGAATCCACCAATCAAAGCTCCAATGATGCCGACAACAATATTAGCCAGCGCACCCATCTGGGCGTTGCGGCCCATGATCATGCTGGCGATCCATCCGGCCAGCGCCCCTAACAGGATCCAAAAAATTAAGTTGGTAAGCATTTTCTACTCCTTTTGAAAGGTCGAGAGTTACGTGCTCGAACATCGCCAATATACAGGCATTGACGAAATCGCACAATCAGGGAAATTCTCGCATTCCTCGGGGTTATCCCTAATTTGTCGTTACTCTCCGACCCATCCTCTGGCGTGGTTTCCGGAAGTAGATTTCGGCTTACTGGGAATCAGGAGTATTCTTCGGATATGGGGGATAGGGGATGAGCAGCACAAACCCAAGAGCAATCACGGCCATCCCGATCAATACCCCCGATGATTGCCACGGCCCAAAATAGGGGACTTGCGGAAGAGGCTGTGAACCCATGCCAAAGACATCCGCCATGCCGGCAAACACCGCAATCACATAACCTGTACCAACCAGCCGGGAGCCAATATCTGCGGCGATGGTGCGCTGTGTATTGCCCCATAGAGTAAGCAGGCCCAGGTATCCGCCGGCACAGATGATGGCAAGCCCAATCAGAAACACAGCGATTTGCACAAACCCGACCACCGGGCTTCGATCCCAGCCGAGCCAGTTGGGTTTGGATCCAACCACAAAGACAAACAGCCCCAGAAAACTGAGGATCAGGCTGAGCCGTATCCTAAAGCGCGAAGGATTCTCGTACCGCCCCGTTTCCGCAAAAGATGCTGGTTTCATCGACGAATTTTGATTCATGAGTCTGGCAATTCTCGTTTCAAATGACGCAGCCAGTTACGACCAAGAATGTTTTCCACATCGGTCAAGCTGTATCCGCGTGCTTCAAGGAGTGGACCCAGTTTTTGCAGATCTGCGATGGTGTCGATCTCCGGCGGGACAGATTGCATGCCGAAGCCCCCGTCAAAATCGGTGCCAATGCCGGCGTGAAGTGAATCCCCTGCCATCTGGCACACGTGATCAATATGGGCAATAAATTGCTCGAGAGGCACTTCATTACGTCCCCCTGATTTTCGGGTCCAGCCGGATTTCAAAAAGTTGCTGTAAGGGACGAGGCCAAGTACACCATCGCGCTCGATCAATCCACGAATGACGCGGTCAGAAAGCTGGCGGTTGGTTGGATAATCCGGCAGGAGCGCGAGACAGTTGGCATGTGTGGCAACGATCGGTCCTTCGTAAGTGTCCAATGCTTCGACTGCAGAGGCCTCATCCATATGACTGAGGTCCAGGATGAAGTTGTAATCGGTCATCGCACCGAGCAGTTTCTTCCCATCGCTCGTCAGCGGACCCGGCTCTTTGGTCCCGCCACAGAAGCGGGTCCCGGCCCAGGCAGGTCCAATCAGACGGACTCCCAGTTCGTGCCATTCCTCGAGTTCCGAGAGATCGCGAATCCCCTCGCCGCCCTCCATCAGTATTACCAGACCAACGGGATGTTCTTTTTCGGCAGGAGAGTGGGGATGCAGGTGCTCGCCCTGCCAGTGATCGAGGAGCAGGTCCAGGTCCGAGGAGGAACGAATGAGGCGAAATTTGTCAGGATGATCATCTGTCAGGCGGTGATAAACATCCAATTGACTGCGATAAAGTCGGTTTGCTTCCTGGAAATCCTTGTAGACCTGCGTCTCCGTTTCATGGAGCTTCCAGCGCTCGGGCGCAACATACAGCGTCGAAAAGACAACACAGACCTGGCCGCGCTGGTAATCGGGCCAGCCCAGCAAGGTATCACCGTTTTCCTCGACAGTTTTTGAACCTGCTTCGATTTGGCGCGTTTCAGCCGCGGCACGCGTGTAATCGCGTCGGTAGGTGAGCATGTTCCAGGCCAGGTCAGCGTGGGCATCAACGATAAGGGGCATAGGCACTTCAGCAAAGTACGGTTCAGCAAAGAGCGCACCGTTTCGGGTGCGCTCCTGGTAGCTTCTATTCGCCCGGCGTTTCTTCCGGCGGCGGGGACTTCTTTTCTTCCTCTTCTTCCTGCTCATGCTTCAATTCTTGCGTGAGCATTTTGAAGTCCTTGTCTGCGAAGGCAGCGGAATCAACCTTGCGGAGGCTGAGGCCGATGCGGTGTTGTTCAGGGTCAATGCGGATGACGCGCAGCGTCTTGACATCGCCTTCCTTGATGGCTTCGCGCGGATGTTCGATGCGGTTCTCGCTGATCTCCGAGATGTGGATCAGGCCTTCGATGTCGCCCTCGAGGCGGGCAAAGGCGCCAAACTTGGTCAGGCGGGTGATCACACCTTCCACAAGCTGGCCCACACTGAACTTCTCAACGCGTGTTTTCCAGGGGTCGTCCTGCAGGGCGCGGATGGAAAGGCCAATACGCTTCTTCTCGCGGTCAATATTGATGACCTTGACTTTGACTTCCTGCCCCACTTCCAGGATTTCACGCGGATGCTGTAGCCGCTCCCAGGAAAGCTCTGAGAGATGCACCAGGCCGTCAGCGCCATTCAAATTGACGAATGCACCAAAGTCCGCCAGGCTGGTAACGCGGCCGGTGTACACCTTGCCTTCTTCCAGCTCGCCGATGACGCGTTCTTTCAGAGAGGCACGTGACTCGGTATTGGCAGCGCGCTCAGAAAGGATCAAGCGGCGGCGTTCGCGGTCCACTTCGATGATGCGCACAGAAATCGGCTGGCCAATCATCTTCTGCCAGCGCTGTTCCGGCGTTTCGCCAGTGGACTGGCTGCGGCGTGCGGCGCTGATCTGCGAAGCCGGCACGAAACCGCGCAGGCCACCGATCCCCACGATCAAACCACCTTTGTTGAAACCGATGATCTTGCTGTCGATCACGGTCTGGTCGGCGATCATCTTTTCGACGTTTTCCCAGGACATCTGCTCCTGAGCGCGTTTCATCGAAAGGACGACGTTGCCATTGGCATCTTCAGGATTGACAACGTAGACGTTGACTTCCTGTCCCACCTGGAGCGCGTTGCGCTCCTCTTCTGTGAGCTGGTCCAATTCGCGGCCAGAAATGACGCCCTCTGACTTCGCACCAATGCTAACCAAAATCTGGCTTGCACTCAGGCTGGCGATCACTCCTTTACGAATCTCACCGACCTGTGGCAATTCAACGCTCAGAGATTCACTCTCGAGCAATGACTCCATAGTCTGGTTGTTGCTATTGGGCTGATCTCCCTGTGGGTTCGCGTTCGCGGCCCCCTCGCCCTTCAGGGCTTCATTCTGATCCATCACTTGTGACTCCGGTTAGATGAAATGTAAGCTGGATTATACAAGTGATTGCAGAAGTTGACAACCCTAAGGCTTTATAAATTGCTTTATTCTTATGAATCACGAAGAATTTAAGGGGGTTTATTCGTCAATTAACCTTAAACTCATCTTGGTTATGGGAAAACGGAAATAAAGTTGAGAAATTCATTCAAGTGGCATATAATCACCCACTGGAGTTTATATGCCCGCCATTTACCCATTCACTGCCATTGTTGGACAAGAGCGCATGAAACGCGCCTTGATTTTGAACGCCGTTGATACCCGCATCGGCGGCGTGCTGATCCGCGGAGAACGCGGCACAGCCAAATCGACCGCTGCACGTTCTCTGGCTGCTTTACTTCCGCGTGTGAAAGTTGTGCAGGAGTGCCGCTTCGGTTGCGATCCCGACAAGCCCGCTACCTGGTGTACAGAATGCAAGGAACGCGCGAGTTTGACGGATAAGTTACCGGTTACCGAGCGCGCGACGCCTTTTGTCAATCTGCCTGTCTCAGCCACTGAAGACCGCGTGGTTGGGACTCTCGATATTGAACAGGCCATTCAAAAAGGCGAGCGCCACTTCGAGCCCGGCGTTCTTGCTTCTGCTAACCGCGGGCTTCTCTATATCGACGAAGTGAATCTGCTCGATGACCACGTGGTGGATGTATTGCTGGACTCAGCCGCGATGGGTGTGAACACCGTGGAACGGGAGGGCATTTCATTTGCACATCCTGCCCGCTTCATTCTCGTTGGGACGATGAATCCTGAAGAAGGAGAGCTTCGCCCTCAGCTGCTGGATCGCTTCGCCCTCTCGATGGATATTGTGGGTATTCGCGACGCGCGTGAGCGCGTGATGATCATGGAACGCAATCTCTCCTTTGAGAGAGATGCTGAGGCCTTTCGCAAACAATGGCTTCTCAAGGAACAAGAACTCTCCAAGCAGATCGCGCGTGCCCGCGAACTCGTGGACCAGGTCACTCACACGAGCCGCGACCTGCTCTCGATTGCCGCGTTGACCGCCTCCCTGAACGTGGACGGTCACCGCGCCGATCTGGTCATTCTCAAGGCCGCGCGCGCTGAAGCCGCTTTCGAAGGCCGCACGAAGATCAACGACCACGATATTGCTCTGGCGGCAGAACTGGCGCTCCCTCACCGCATCAAACGGACTCCGTTCCAGCAGGCTGAGATGACGACCGAGCAGCTGCAGGAGCGTATCGAACAGCTTGCCGGTCAGTCCGTGCCCAGCGAAACGGAGGAACAATCCGAATCGCAGCAGGGCCAGCCCGAGGAAAAAAAAACTTAAAGCTCGAGGAAGAGTCTGAAGAAGGTCCGCAGCAGGGTAAGCCGGAACCCATGCAGCAGGATGTGTTCGCCAACACTTCGGCCAACTGGTGGGAAGGCGGACAAAAGGTTAAAACCGGTGAGACCTTCCAGCCTCGCAAGCTCAATACCCCGCTTGACAAATTAGCCCGCAAACATGCCGGCCGCCGTTCGCTCACCAAGACCGAGCGAAAGCATGGCCGCTATATTAAAGCGCGTCCCGCCGGCGATAAGCGCGATGACATCGCCTTCGACGCCACTTTCCGTGCGGCCGCCCCCTTCCAAAAACGACGCGAGGAAAAACGTAAACGCCTTGCCTTCGCCATCGAGCGCAGTGACTTGCAGCGCAAAGTCCGTGTGAAGCGCGTTGCTAATCTGGTGCTCTTCCTCGTCGATGCGTCCTGGTCCATGGCAGTGGCAGAGCGTATGAACGCGACCAAAGGCGCGATCCTCTCCCTTCTGACGGATGCCTACCAACGTCGAGACCGGGTCGGGTTGATCGTCTTCCAGAAGGACCGCGCGACGCTCGTCCTTCCCCCTACCAATTCTGTACAACTCGCACAGCGTGCGCTGGCCGATATCCCCGTGGGCGGCAAGACTCCCCTCTCGGCTGGGCTGCTGCTTGCGCATGATGTCCTAACGCACGAGAAGGTCTCTCATCCGGATATAGAACCGCTTCTCATCGTGCTGACCGACGGGGCTGGTAACGTTTCGATTGGCACGCTCCCCCCTCAGGAGGAATCCTATCGCTTCGCCGAGCTGATCGCGCATGAAGAGACCCGTAGCATCGTGATCAACATGGAACATGCTGCCTTCGACCAGGGACTTGCCCAACAGCTGGCAAATCATCTCAAGGCGCCGTGCTATGCTTTGAGCGAATTAAAGGCCGAAAGTCTCTATCATACGGTGAGACAGGAAATGGCTGCGCCGCCGAAGAAGCCCGGAATGTAGATCATTCGTTCATCATTCCGTATTCGCCGTTTGGCGGTTCCACGGGGGATTTTTAACACTTTTCTGAAAGAAATTGGGGTATTGACTTTTTAGAACACACGTTCTATAATCCAAGAAATTAGAACACATGTTCTGTTTCCTGACCCAAGTTTCCATCCTTTCAAAACGACCAAGGAGGTCGAAATGAATACATATCGTCGGAATGTCGGGGATGGCCTGCTTGCCCTGTTCAAGGGGCGAAAATTCAACCGAGGTGCGGCCTGGGGCATGATGATCATCGGTGCCCTGCTCTCGTTTGAGATTTTCAATTTCAGCACAACCCAGTTCGCACTCCTGGACGTATTGGGTGAACTGAAATTTGCGGGCCTCCGCTGGGCTACCATCCTCGCCATTGCCTTTTGCGGCATTGACTTTGCTGGCATCGCCCGCATCTTTACACCCGAGCAGGGGCGTGACGAGCCCGCCGAAGTGTATTATTTGTTCGGCGCGTGGCTCCTCGCTGCTGGCTTCAACGCCTCGCTCACCTGGTGGGGTGTTTCCGTTGCCATCGTGAATCACAGCAGTCTGGGTTCAGGCTCCGTCATGAGCAGCGCTACCCTGACCAAGGTTGTCCCGATCTTTGTGGCCGCCATGGTCTGGCTGATCCGCGTGTTGATCATTGGCACGTTTTCGCTCGCCGGTGACCGCCTCTTCACCACGGATGCACAGCGCCCATACCAGGGCCAGCGCACTTCATCCTACCAAAGCTCCCGCCCCATCAACCAGCCGGTGAACCAGCCTGTCCTGCGTTCCGCATCCAGCCTGAACCGGCCGGTCAATAACAACACGGGCGCCTTCCGCCCGGCTCCCAAGCCGGCGACGCCGCAACAATCCTCCTTTGTTCCACCCGAGCCCACGTATCATCCGATCTCCTATGGTGCGCGCAGCAACTCTGATACCAGCACGGACAAACACTACGACGCATAGCAAGCTTTATTGAGGCAGTCTGAAGAGGCCTCTCAAAAACTTCATATCGAATACTATTCGAGCCGGGTCCCTTAGACCCAGAATAGAGAAGAAAAAAATTATGCCCCGAGCTCGCACAAACCATACCATACAGGCAGCCGCGGCGACTCCTCCAGTAGAAGCCAGCGGCTGTTCTTTTTTTATTCTGCCGCCGCTTGCGGTGCTATTAATCAGCGCAGTCCTGGCAGGATTAGCGCTTAATAATCCATCCAGCATTCAACCTGTACAGTCAAGGTCGAACTTGCTCGATACGCCTGCGGCCGGTGCCGTGACTCCAAACACCGTCCAATCTTCAGATTCCACGGTCAACGCAGCGATTGCGCAGGCGGCAGAGTCCCCGGCTTTGATCTCGAATATTTCGCCGATCTTTACGCGTGAGATACAGTACTGGGGAGGATCCATTTCGAAATGGGCCGCCAGCACAGACCTGGACCCAAACCTGGCAGCCACTGTCATGCAGATCGAATCCTGTGGAGACCCACGTGCCCTCTCCCGCTCGGGCGCCATCGGTCTTTTTCAGGTAATGCCGTTTCATTTCTATACAACAGACAGTCCCTATAACCCGGACACCAACGCAGCCCGCGGCCTGGCTTACCTCGCGAGATCACTGGCTGCAGCAGGCGGTAATCCCCGCCTTGCCCTGGCCGGTTACAACGGTGGGATCGGTGTCATCAACCGCGCCGAATGGACCTGGTCTGCTGAGACTAAACGATATGTCCAATACGGGGGACCGATCTATGAAGATGCCCACAGTGGGGCGCAGACCAGCGAGATGCTTCAGCAATGGTATGACCATTACGGCCGCAGCCTTTGCCGCCAGGCCTCGAACCGATTAGGGTTACCGTAAGACCTGTTTCTAGGGTTTTAGAAGCGGCAGCCAGATCGCGAATGTGGTGCCTTTTCCCTCTTTAGAGTCCACTTCGATCTTGCCCCCGTGATGTTCGACAATCCAATGGGCAATGGCGAGTCCAAGCCCAAATCCGCTGACCTTCGAGCGGGTGCGCGATTTTTCTGCGCGATAGAAGCGCTCAAAGATGTGAGGCAGATCCTCGGCGGGGATGCCGGGCCCAGTGTCTCGTACGATGAGGCGAGCCTGTTCGCCAACTTTCGCCAGACTCACGAACACATCTCCACCGGCCGGTGTATATTGAACTGCATTTGCTCCCAGGTTCAAAAGGACCTGCTTCAAACGGTCGCGGTCGCCGTTCACAACCACCTGGTCGATTTCGTTCAGGTGCACTCGCAGCTTGCTTCCCGCAAGGACGCGCATTTGCTGAAACACCTCGGTCAACAGGGAATCCAGTTCGACAGGTCTGAGCGTGAGGGTCAGCTTTCCAGACTCAGCCTGCGCCAGCATGAGCAGCCCACCGACCAATCGCGTCAGGCGGCCGGCTTCCTGATCAATGCTGTTGAGCGATTCCTCGTCCACTTCCTTCATACGGCGCATCAAATCCACATTGCCTTTGATCACAGTCAGCGGGGTGCGCAGCTCATGGCTGACATCCGCCAGGAAGCGCTGCTGGGATGTAAACAGGGACTCGAGCCTCTCCAGCGTCTGGTTGAAGGACTCCACCAGTTCGCCAATCTCATCGTCGGTCTGTGCCTGATAGGGAATACGGCGGGAGAGGTCATCGGCGCGGTTGATCTGATCTACAGTGTCTGTGATGGATGCGAGCGGTGAGAGCGCCGTGCCCAGGACCGCCCACGAGCCGACGCCGGCCAACGCCACCGCCAGCAAAGCGACCACGCCCATGATCGCGAGCAGGTCGCCGCGCGTCGTGTCGACAACGGAAAGAGTGGTGCCAACTTGAAGGATTCCGACGGTTCGCCCTCTTATTTGCAGAGGTACCGTCAGCACACGTATATGCGATGACTGGAGGTAGACGTCTCGATAAACAGTGCCTTTGGTATCCAGGCCAGCCGGATCAAGCGGATCAGTCAACATGCCGATACTGGGTGAGGTAGAAACAAGCTCCTTCTTCGGCGACCAGACCTGGACATAGGCATTGGCCGTCATATCCAGAGGAGGCAGGCTGATCACGCTGATCTTTCCACTAGAGTCAATCTGCGCCACATTCATGATATCGCTTGCCACATTGGCAAGCGTATCGTCCACCTGGTTCAGCAGGATAATATTGACAAGCATATAGACGGATGCGCCAAAGACAAGCAGGATTCCCCCGATGATGGTTGAGTAAAGCAATGTGAGGCGCAGGCGCAAAGACATTCGTTTACGATTCGCGATCTGGAATTTACGATTGATTACAGTCTGCGCCTACACCTGTTTATCTCTTCTCTACGGATTCTCTCTTAACACATATCCTACACCGCGCACGGTGTGAATTAGCCTCGCTTCGCCGTCGCCTTCGAGTTTCTGGCGCAGGTAACGGATATAAACCTCGAGCACATTGCTTTCGCCACCAAAGTCATAGCCCCAGACGCGATCAAAAATGACTTCGCGCGTCAAAACCTGCTTGGGATGACGAAGGAACAGCTCCAGCAATTCGTATTCCTTGGCGGTCAATGGCACGAGACGAGTGCCGCGCGAAGCCTGCCGCGAACCGGTATCAAGCGTCAGGTCGGCAAACTTTAACACCGGCACCCGCTCCGGCTGAGTCCGCCTGAGCAGGGCCCGCACCCGCGCCAGCAATTCGTCCAGATTGAACGGCTTGACCATGTAATCATCCGCGCCGGCGTCCAGTCCCTGCACGCGGTCTTGCACTGTATCTTTTGCGGTTAACATCAAAATGGGGATCGATCCGCCGGTTCGCAAACGATGACAGACCTCCAGGCCATCCATGCCTGGAAGCATCCAATCCAAAATGACAAGGTCGGGCGTATGGTCACGCGCCAGTATTAGACCTGTGCGGCCGTCGGTCGCAGTATCCACGGTATATCCTTCGTACGCCAGTCCGCGCTGAAGGAGTTTTAGGATGGCCTGGTCGTCTTCTATGATTAAGATGCGCTCGTTCATGCTGCTCCTTGCAGAATTACGGAAACGTTGAATTGACACATTTTTCAGAAATTAGCCAAACCCGTTGCAGTACACTGTAGGTCGCTCCAAAACAAAATATACCATAAATCTTAATCTACATTAAAACCCTGTTTATAATTGGGGTATGCCTCTCAGCAAACGCATCTTTGACATCCTCTTCTCGGTCCTGGCGCTCGTCATTCTTTCACCTG
>JAKOVF010000199.1 GCA_029782225.1 Chloroflexota bacterium
GCAGACAAGCTCCATTGTTTCGTAGTCCGCAAGGCCCTTTGATTGTTGGGGCTCATAGGTGCGAAGAACGTTGTATCTCTTGCCCTCAAACACCACCTCTTTCTCGCCCTCGTAATCCCAGCGATTGACGACAAAGACTATTTCGGGCCTGAGACCATGGGCTGCTGCCTGGTAGTGTTCATACCTCCCAACAGAGACAACGCCACACAGCACCGGTTTCTCAGTGCGGATGGTGACGGGATCGCCCAGCTCGTTCTCTCCTTCTTCTGTCTGGATGAGGATAAGCTCGTAATCAAACGTCACTTGCACCACCTCCGGCGTGGATCATCATGTTGTGCAGCCGGAATCGCAGGTGCTTCGGCATAGCCTCCATGGTGTCTCGATTCTGATACCGCCAGGTAGCAAAATCCACTACGAACATAAGATGATAAGGGTTAGTGCCGTCAAGCACCAACCCTTTCTCGTCTGTTAGCTCTTTGATTATCCCTTCGATGATGGCGGTCAGGTAGTGGTCCCTGACCGCCGTTGTAATTCCAAGGCGGGCTTTCACTAACTCCAAAACATTTGTTACATCCATCCCATCGCCTCCTTAATGGCGGCAATGATGTCCGCTTTCAACATCCGGTCATTCAGCCCGGAAATGCCGTGTTCACTTGCAAATGCAATTAATTGTGCTTTTGTCATCTTTTCCAAATCGAGTATTTCCGGAGCGGACATGCTGAACGCCTCAATTATCCCCCCGCCGCATCTTCCAGGGTGACCAACACGAAGGCTTCTGGTATGACAGGTTTTCCATCATAGCGCCCAATTCCCCGGATAGCGGTCTGGTCCTCACGGAACTTATAGTGACCACTCATATCGATGCGGGTACCTTCCCTTTCCACCAGGGTATATTTGTCGAACACGCCGAAAAGCAGCTTATCCTTGGGCATGTAGTTGCTGAACACCACTCTTAAGCCTAGGAAGTTGGGTTGTTGCAAGTTCGGCAACATCACAACATCTTTGCCAGCGGCATCAACATGCAGGGTCAGGTTGGCCAGCCGGCTGTAATAGGTCTGCCTGTGGACCACACATACAATTTCTCCAGTTGCATCTTCACCGGTATCAATCAGACCCAGTAGCGGGATTAAATCTTTATAGTCTGGTGCAGCCTCCACCTTGTTCTCTCCAGGCAGTTTCGGGATAATACCCTCGGGCTGCTTTCCGGTGGCGCCTTCGCCTAATAGAATCGCCTTGTCTAGGGCCTTTGCAATAGACCGGGCGATACGCTTCGTCAGATAGTCGTCTAGGTTGATGACGCTATCCTCAAGCAGGCTGTTGTCAATGTAAACGACTCGCCCAACCTTGAACCCGTCAAACTCTACATCGGTCAGGTCTGAGTCATCTTCTTCAGGGATAGCTCCGCGCATCTCGACCCAGCTTGCCTCTCCAGTATCCACGTCGAGAATTAGCTTAACGCGGCCGGCAGCACGAACCAGGTCCACCAATGGATACAGCGTGGTGTAATCGCCTATACGTTCACGGATACGATTTACAACAATGTCCGGGATGATTAGCTCAGCCCCAGCTTCTCCAGGAGGCAATACCTGTCCATTTGCCCTGGCCTGGAGCCTAGTCCGGAGTTCGTTATAAAAGTCCTCCACTTCTCGGGTGAAGTATTCTTGTTTTGCTCTCTTTTCGGTCATCTTTTTATCATTCCTTTCCTTGTTGGTGTTGATAGGCTCTTTGCTGTTGAGCTCTTCCAGCTCCTTTTCCAGCTCTGCGATTTCCGCCT
>JAKOVF010000241.1 GCA_029782225.1 Chloroflexota bacterium
AACGCCCTCGAGCAGGGCACGAGTCATGTGGGCACGGCCGTGGCGGAGGGTCAGGCCAATGAACGCACCGCGCGCCAGCGGGTCTGGATAAGGCGTTCGCTCTCCACTGAGATACGGCAGGAACTGCAAGCCATCGCTGCCAGCTGAGACAGATTCGGCTTCCTTTAATAGATCATCAAAACTCATGCCGGGTGCGAGCGAATCGCGATACCACTGCAAACTCCCCGCGGCGGAGAGCATCACGCCCATAAAATGCCATAACCCCGGCACCGCGTGACAAAATGCGTGAAGTCGTCCATCAGGTTCGATCAACGCCGAGGGCGTGGTGGCAAAGACAACGCCGCTTGTTCCAACGGTCAGGCCCACAATGCCAGGTTCCACCGCGCCCACACCGACTGCCTGTGCGGCCTGATCTCCGCCTCCTGCCGCGACGGGCGTACCTGCTTTCAGTCCGGTCAGGGATGCAGCCTCTCCAGTTACCTGCCCGGTAAACTCAGGCCCTTCGAACGTGCGCGGCATCCACGACGGGTCAATTCCCAATACATCGAGCACCTCAGGCGACCAATCGCGCGACTTCAAATCGAACAAGACCGTGCCTGCGCCGTCGGCCTTGTCCATCGCGTATTCGTTCGTCAAACAATAGCGAATGTAATCCTTTGGCAACAAGACGTGCTTTGCCTTCGCAAACACTTCCGGCTCATTCTCCTTCACCCATAGGATCTTTGGCGCCGTGAAACCCGTCAGTGCGACATTGCCAGTGATCTGGATAAATCTTCGCCTTCCAATTCTCTGGTGGATCTCGTCACATTGACTTTGGGTACGCTGGTCATTCCACAGGATGGCCGGACGCAGAACCTCGCCCGCCTGATCGAGCAGGACCAGCCCGTGCATTTGACCCGTCAGACCGACAGCCCCGATTCTCTCGCCGCCCACACCTGCTCTTTCCAGAACAGAGCGGATGCTCGCCGAAACGGCACCCCACCACTCGTGCGGACTCTGCTCCGACCACAGTGGACGCGGTGTCTGCAGTGTATGCGGCGACGATGCAACTGCGATCACTTCGCCGCGTTCATCGATCAGCAGCGCCTTGCTGCTCGTTGTGGACGTATCAATGCCGAGAAAGTACATGGATTACCCTCGATCATTCAATGGAGACCGGGCAGACAAACACCGCGTCTTTCACCCTGGTCTTGTCCTCGCCCACAATTTCAAACGCGCCGCGCAAGCGAATATCCTGCGATGAACTGCCCACCAGCACTTCGATATGACCAGATTCAAGCACGAGCTTCAGATCGCGATCATAAAAAGCGAGTTGATTCACCGGCAGGTGAAAAGTCAGAGTGCACTTTTCGCCCGAATCCAACGTCAGGCGTTGATAACCCTTCAACTCCCTGACCGGGCGCGGCGTGGAGGCATATTCATCGTGGACATAAAGTTGGACCACCTCGTCACCCGCTACTCTTCCAACGTTTTGCACCTGGAGTGAAATGTCCACCGTCTGACCGGCCTTCACCTGTTTTTGCGTTACGAGAAGGTTAGTGTACTCGAAAGAGGTGTAGCTCAGTCCGTGCCCGAAAGGATACAGGGGAGTCACCTTCTCAGACACATAATCGCCGTACCAGTGGGAACGGGTCCCGGATGGTTTGGCATTATAGTAGATCGGAACCTGTCCCACCGAGCGTGGGAATGTCATCGGGAGTTTGCCACCCGGATTCTCGTCGCCAAACAGAATATCGGCAATCGCAGAGCCGCCCTCCTCCCCGGGCAGCCAGGCTTGAAGGATCGCGTTCACGCCTTCCGCGAGCGAGGATAATGCGTAAGGGCGACCCGTTATCAGGACCGCCGCGACAGGCTTTCCCGTCGCGAGAACCGCTTTGGTCAAATCCTCCTGAAGGCCCGGCAGTTTCAGGTCTGAACTGTCGCGGGTTTCCCCGGTCGTACATTCCGGGGTCAGGCCTGATTGGTCACCTAACACTAATACAACGGCATCAGCCTGCTTCGCAATATCGAGTGCCTCTGCAAAACCAGAGCTGTCGTCCCCCAGATTATTACAGCCCTGTGCGTACAAGACGTCTGTGTCAGAAGAGACTGCAGCCTTGATTCCCTCCAGCACGGTTGTGATTTTCACGTCGTGTCGCGCCAATTCATCCAGATCGATATCGAGAAAGGCGGAGTTTTCAGGTGCTTTGAATTGCATCAATCGGCGCATCGCTGTGTAGGAGTAATCCGCGAGTTGATTCCGTCCGCTGTGAGCATTGGGCCCAATGACGGCAATGCTCTTGATGGATTTTGATAAGGGAAGCAATCCATCGTTTTTCAATAATACAATGCTCTTGCGCGCAATCCTGCGGGCAAGGGCCCGCTGCTCGGAAGTCTCAAAAACTTCCAACACCTTGTTCTCATCCACATAGGGATTTTCGAACAAACCCAGTTCGAATTTCTTCTTTAAGTGCCGTCGCACAGCTTCATCTACAAGCTCAAGAGAAATGTCGCCCTGATCCAGTGCAGCTTTCAATGGCTCGCCATAGCACACGGTATCTGGCAGTTCCACATCTATGCCTGCATTCAAAGCCATACTTGCCGCACAGGAAGGGCTGACCGCGACCTTATGAAAATTGTTGAGCATGATGATCGCTTCGTAGTCCGAGACGACCAGGCCATCAAAGCCAAGTTCATGGCGCAGCAAATCGGTCAGGATACGCCTTGAAGCAGCGACCACTTCCCCATCCAGTTCCGGATAGGCATTCATGATCGAGGCCATTTTGGCGTCGCGGATCGCGGCCTGAAACGGGGCGAGATACACATCGTACACTTCACGCATTCCCATATGGACAGGCGCGCAGTTGAGTCCGCCCTGTGACAGGCTGTGACCTACAAAGTGCTTGCCTGTTGCGATCACACCCCGGGCGAGATCATCCGTTTGCAAACCTTTGATATAAGCCATCCCAAAATGGCTGACCAGCGTGGGGTCTTCACCGAAGGTCTCCTCCACACGCCCCCAACGCGGGTCGCGTGCCACATCCAGCACGGGGGCAAGTCCCTGCCGTGCGCCAATGGCAAGCAGCTGTTTGCAAACTTCAGCCGTCATCGCTTCGGCAAGCTCAGGCTGGAAGGTGCTGGCGAGGCCCAGCATTTGCGGGTACATGGTTCCACCCAGGATCATCGCGCCGGAGCAACATTCCTCGTGCAGGATGGCCGGGATTCCAAGGCGCGTCTTTTCCATAAGGAATTTTTGCAGGCTGTTGGCGGTTTTGGCCGCGCTGACGGGGTCAAGCGTGGATGCGCCTCCCAGGCGCGTGATCTGCCCGATGCCATGCCGGAGCTTCTCTGCTGTTTTCTCCCAGTCAAGACTGCCGCCGGTTTGCAGGTCATACATCCAATAGGAACCGATCTGGGCAAGTTTCTCGTCCAGGTTCATTCGGGAAAGTAATTTTTTTACACGCTGGTCAATGGATTCCATGATGGGGTCTATTCCTGTTCACCTTCTATGATCACTGCCCTGCGAAACAAATCCATGGAATGTTGTTATCGCACGCCAAGCAATAGCTCGACCGTCAACTGGTCGAGACGCTCATAATTGAGACCGCGCGCGCCCAATGCCGGACGGTCAAAGCTCTCGTCTTTCAATGTGGTGGCTTTTTCTGAGCTGTACTTTCCAAAGTATCTGCTCATTGAGCCATCATCTGCATTGATCTCAGCCAGGATAGCCTGGATCTCTTGGTCTGCATTCCATCGAGCAGCCTTTTCCTTCAAGATGAGGTATGTCCGCATACAGCCACGGGCAAATTCCTTCACACCTTCATAATCTTCCGTGCGATAGGCGTGAGCATCGAAATGGCGGCTGCCGCCATAACCATTGTCCTCCAACAGCTTGACGAGGAAGAAGGCGCTCTTCATGTTGACCGCCCCGAAGCGGAAATCCTGGTCGTAGCGGCCAAAAGCCTGGTCGTTCAGGTCAATGTGGAACAGCTTGCCAGCATCCAATGCCTGGGCAACGCCATGCACGAAGTTTAGTCCGGCCATGTGTTCGTGGGCCACTTCAGGATTGACGCCTACCATTTCAGGATGGTCGAGCGTTTGAATGAATGCGAGCATATGCCCGGTGGTGGAATTGTAGATGTCACCACGCGGCTCGTTGGGCTTGGCCTCCAGTGCGAACTTCAGATCATATTTTTTATCCAGAGCATACTCGCACAGGAAGTTCATGGCTTCGCGGCTGCGCTTGATCGACTCCATCGGGTTCTTGGCAGCATCGGTTTCCGTACCTTCGCGTCCGCCCCAGAAAACATAGACCTTCGCACCGAGCTCGGCGCCCAGGTCTATCGCGTTCATCGTTTTTTGCAGGGCATAGGCGCGCACTCTGGGATCGTTGGCAGTGAACGCACCATCCTTGAAAGCCGGATCAAAGAACAGGTTGGTGGTCGCCATCGGGACACAAAGGCCGGTCTCCGCCAGGGCCGCCTTGAAGTCCCGCACGATGCGGTCGCGTTCAGCAGGTGTGGCATCGATGGGAACCAGGTCGTTATCATGGAAGTTGACGCCCCACGCACCAACCTCCGCCAGCAAGTGGACAAGTTCCACGGGTGTCTTGCCCGGGCGCACCACATCGCCGAAGGGGTCGCGACCTCGATTACCCACGGTCCATAATCCGAATGTGAACTTGTGCTCAGGCTTGGGAGTGTAATTTGTCATGGATGATCTCCTTATTCATAATTACTGAGGTTTGACAAGGTACTTAGCCTTTGACAGCACCTGCGGTCAGACCTGAGATGATCTGTCGCTCTGCAAATAGATAAAAAATGAGGGTTGGTATGGCAGAGAGGGCCACAAATGCTGAGACCAGCGCCAGATCCTGTCCGTATTGTCCCTGGAACTGCATGGTACCCAGGGGCAGAGTCCATAGCTTATCGCTGTTCAAGACCACCAGGGGGACCAGCAAATCGTTCCAACTGACAATCATCGTCAGCGCCGCGACAGCCGCGAGCGCCGGTCGCGCCAGGGGGAGAAGTATACGCCAGAAGAAATCAAAGGCAGTGCAGCCATCCATGTAGGCAGCATCCTGCAGCTCGGCCGGGATGGCGGTGAAGAAGCCGCGCAGGATCAGAATGTTGCCGGAGATGTTGAATGCGATCTGCACCACGATCACACCGATGAGGCTGTCAAGCAGGGGGATACCCATCTCATTCATCTGGCGCAGCACAAAATAGACAGGCAGGATCGCAACATTGATGGGGAACATCAGCCCGATAGTAAATAGATTGAAAATCCAATTCTTGCCGCGGAACTCCATGCGTGCAAACACAAAAGCCGCCAGGCCACAGATCAGGACCACACCGGTTGTTGTGGCAACCATCAGCAGGATACTGTTCCGCATCATGCGCCAGAACGTGGATGTAGTCAATATGCCGGCGAGATTCTCCCAGTGCGGAGGGTTGGGGATCGTGTAAGGATGCGAATACATTTCACCGGTCGTCTTCACACTGCCAAAGATCAAGATCACGATCGGCACGAACATGATTACAACGACAATCCCAAGAACAAAATACTGAAAGAGCCTTACGAGGAGTTTCTGCGCCCAGTGCGGGAGCCGGCGGGATCTTTGCATGGACTCGTCCTTTCTAAAGACCCGTCAGGTAATCAGGTTGGCGTGTCAGGCGCTGGTAGATGAGGGAAAAGATCAGGCACAGGATGAACATATAGATCGCCACCGCAGACCCATAGCCCAATTGAAATCGTACAAATCCGAAGCGATACATATATGTTGACAGGGTCTCGCTGGCATTGACCGGACCGCCCTTGGTCATGATCCAGACCAGGATGAACTGCTGGAGTGAACCAAGCACCGATAGATAGACCGAAGTGCGGATCGTGCTGCTGAGTAGAGGCAGCGTGATGTAAAAGAAGTTCTGGATGCTGTTCGCTCCATCGATGCGGGCGGCTTCTTCGATCTCGACCGGTACGTTCTGCAACCCCGCCAGATACAACAGCATATGAAAGCCGAAATATTTCCACGTGAGAGCGGCAAAGACCGCCATCAGAGCCACCCTCGTATCACCGAGCCAGGCCACGGGATGTCCCCCCAGGGCTACGATGATCCCATTGAGAAGACCGCGCTCCGGGTCGCTGGTGTAGAGCAACATCCACATGATGGCGACATTGACTTCAGACAGGACGTACGGCATGAAAAAAATGGTACGGAAAATGCCACGCCCTGGCAGGCCGCGTCCCACCATGACGGCCAGTATCAATGCCACAGGCAGCTGCAACCCCAATGAGAGCACGATGATCAGGACGACATTCCGAATCGCTTTCAGAAACACTTCATCCGTAAGAATATCTTTGAAGTTCTGCAGCCCTACGAAATCCACCGCGGGCCCCAGGCCATTCCAATCGAACATACTGAAATAGATCGAGCGAAAGATGGGATAGATGACAAAAAGGAGAAAAAGAATAAAAGCAGGCATCAGGAACAGGACAATCAGCAAATTGTCCTGAAGACGCCGAGGGCTGCTCGTTATACGCTTTAATTTCAGGATGTCCGGGCTGGCAGGAAGTGGCTGCATGAAAGGATTCCTTCGTGATTCCCTCACCCCTATCCCCTCTCCCAGTGGGAGAGGGGCGAAAGGGTGAGGGAGAGACCTGTCAGGTCTATTAAAGTTCGACGGTTACTTCATCTCTTTCGCAACAGAATCTTCGACCGCCTTTGCCACCTGCTCGGGCGTCAGCGTGCCGTTGAAAAGACCCTGCACGGAGTCATTTAGAACGGAGCCCGTGGCCGGGGGCAGGAATTGATCGTAGTACAGCTGGAAGTACTTCGCGGCGGCAAAGGTCTGCTGGACCTGGAGCATATTGGGATCTGTCAGACCCTTCTCTGCGCCTTTCACCACCGGGATGCCCGTTCCATGTGCAGCGATGATGGTCTGATTCTCGACACTGGTCAGGTATTTGACAAAGTCAACGGCTTCCGGCTCGGCGTTCTTGCCGATTGCAAAGCCATTACCGCCACCGACAACGTCAGTCACCGCACCTGCACCACCCTCAACAGCCGGGAAGCCGAACAGACCAAGGTCAGCAACACCCTTTTTATCTGCACTGTTGGCCGCCTCGACAGTAGGGGCCCACTGTCCTGACAGTTCCATAGCAGCCTTGCCGTTCCCAAAGGTTGCCTGCATTTCATCATGGGTCGCGCCTAAGAATCCTTCCTGGAAAGGTTCGAGAGCGACCAATTCCTGCAGCTTCTTGCCAGCCTCGACAAAGCAGGGATCGGCAAAAGAACCTTTCCGAGCCATGGCGGCCTCAAATTTTGCCTGTCCACAGATGCGGGTGGCAAGATAGTTCCAGAAATGCATACCAGGCCATTTGTCTCCCTCACCAATCGAGAGTGGGGTAATGCCAGCGTCTTTCAGTTTCTTCACATCAGCAAGGAAATCAGTCCAGGTTGTTGGAGGGGTATCGATGCCAGCCTGTTTGAAGAGCGCCTTGTTGTACCAGAAACCAACGATGCCCATATCCCACGGCACACCGTAGTTCTTGCCCTGGTAGCTGTAGACACCTAAAGCACCGGGCGCAAAGCTATCGCGCCATGCAGCATCTGCATTCAGATCTGCCGTGATGTCTTTCAAAAGCCCTGCCTCGACCTGCTGATTGAACGTACCGCCGCCCCAGCTCTGGAAGATGTCCGGGGGATCGCCAGACTGCATGACAGTAGTGAGTTTGGTCTTGAAGGCTTCATTCTCCAAAACTGTAATCTCGATCGTCACATTCGGGTGCGCGGCCATATAGTCATCGGCCATCTTTTTCCAGTCTGACAGGCCTGGATCCTTGGTCGAGATATGCCACCAGGTCACGGTGACTTTTTGAGCAGGCGCCGCCGGAGCCGGCGCACATGCGGCCAACGCAAAAGAAACGATGAGCAAGATACTGAAAATTGTGTAGATCTTGCGGAACATTTTCTTCTCCTTTTGAGATTTCTGTAGGTTATACTAGCGGCGTGCGGAGGAATCCTCCACACGAATGCGCAGGTCTTCCTTCCATCTATTCAGGGTTGAAGAGAAGACCTGCAATTTTTTAGAATAATGTTGCCCTCACCTCCTTTCGAGTCAGGGTTATCCAAAACGTAGGGAGCCGCTCATGTGTACTGCCAGCTTACGTGTTCTCGGTCAGCACCTGGCAGGAATTTCGAATCACGAGGCTGGTTTTCATCTTGTAGGTCGGCTCATCGAGTGGCATCTGATTGATCAACCGGATGAGCATCTGCGTTGCGACAAAACCCATCTCAGAAATGAACTGGTCCACGGTCGTCAATCCCATGTATTTGGATTCCGATATATTGTCGAAACCCACCACTGACAGATCCTCCGGGATCCGCATGCCGCGTTCCTGAGCGACTTGAAAGACACCCATGGCCGCCTGGTCATTGGAGGCGAATATGGCGGTGGGCGGACGATCCAGCGCTAACAATTCCCGGGCGCATTTGACGCCGGTCTCAGTGGTGTAATCACCGGAGGCAATCAACTGCTCTTCGATGGGAATCCCGGCCTGCTCCAACGCATCGCGATACCCTTTCAGACGGCGGTTGGAACTTTCCAATTCAGAACGGCCGCTGATAAAGCCGATCCGTGTGTGCCCCAGACCGAGCAGGTACTCCATCGCGTCCACTGCGCCCTGATAATTGGTTGCATGAACGGCTGGATAGTCTGGATCGCTCAAGACGGGATCAATCGAAACGATGGGGGCATCTGTAGAGTATTCGCCTGCCACCGGCGCAACGATGATGACGCCATCGGTTATGGAATTGGTAAGGAGGGAAACATATTTTTGTTCGTGCGAGGCTCTGCCGCTCTTCCGCACATCCCCCGTTGTATAAACCAGCAGATCAAAATCTGATTGCGCAATGGCCCGGTTCACGCCCTTCATGACCTCGACCGCGAACGGATAGGCAATATCAGGCATGATCAGCCCGACCAGATTCTTTTTAAAGCTGCGCATGCTGCGGGCGGCGAGATTGGTCGTGTACCCCAGATCATCAATCACAGACCGGATGCGGTCCTGTGTCTCGCTAGCCACATCCACTTTTCCATTTAATACCCGTGACACGGTAGAAACAGAAACACCCGCCGTCCTGGCAACATCCTGGATGGTTACAGTCTGTCTGTTCTTCCGCATACTGAGTCCTTGAAAGGTGATAGAATTGCGGTATCGTTACCGGTAACGATACCGGTATTATGGCACATTCCGGAACAAAAGTCAACTACCTTTTGAAAATGAGCAGGAATGTGACAGGTTCCCCCGCTCATCCCTCGTAGACACATCCACACGGAAAGCTGAATGTCAGGCACGGCAAGACCCTTGCCAGGAGAAACTCATGAACAGCGAGATCAGGAACAAGAGAATGGTGGATGCCAGGCTTACTCTTCTGCAGGCTGGTGGAAATCCGATCATCAACCAGGAAGTGACCGTCGAACAGGCAAGACACAAATTCCTCTTTGGCACCGCGGCTTTCGATCTCGTCCCGCTTTCCAACGGCGAATATGAGGGAAAGCAGAGAGAACAGGCAGAAGGACGGGCAGAGAAACTTCTGGATATCTTCAATGCCGCTACACTTCCGTTCTACTGGGCCCGGTTCGAGCCGCAGCGCGGCAGACCCATGACAAAGGAACTGCGGCGCGCCGCCGGATGGTGCATTGACCATCACTTGACCGTGAAAGGACATCCGCTCTGCTGGCATACCCTCACCGCGGACTGGCTCCTTTCGATGGACTCTCCCGACATCCTCAAGGCCCAGGTGGAACGCATCCGACGCGACGTATCGGACTTTCATGGGGTGATCGACATGTGGGACGTGATCAACGAGGCGGTCATCATGCCCATCTTCGACAGGTACGATAACGGCATGACCCGCCTGTGCAAAGAGATGGGCCGCATCAACACCGTCAAAGCCATGTTCGATGCAGTACGGGCTGTAAATCCGTCAGCGACGCTGCTGATCAATGATTTCGACATCTCTCCGGCTTATGATATTTTGGTGGAGGGCTGTCTGGAAGCAGGAATTAAGATCGATGCGATCGGCATCCAGTCCCACATGCATCAGGGCTATTGGGGCGTGGAGAAAACCTTGAAGATCCTGGATCACTTCACCCGCTTCAACCTCCCGATCCATTTTACGGAAACGACGATCGTCTCAGGGCATTTGATGCCGCCTGAGATCGTGGACCTGAACGACTACCAGGTGGCGGAGTGGCCAACCACGCCGCAGGGAGAAGACCGCCAGGCGCGGGAAGTCATTCAGCACTATGAAACTCTCTTTGCTCAGCCGTTGGTGGAAAGCATCACCTGGTGGGACCTCTCCGATGGAGGCTGGCTGAATGCGCCGGCAGGGCTGATCCGCAGGGATGGCTCCAGCAAACCGGCGTACGAGGAGCTGCACAAACTCGTGAAGCAAGATTGGTGGATGTCACGTACAAAGTTGATCACCGATGGTGATGGCAAAATCCGATTCTCCGGCTTTCCAGGAGAATACGAATTGGCCCTTGGCGGGGAGCACAGGTCGTTCTGTCTCGATCACCCGGGCACGGCCACGATCGATATTCAATTCTGATCCGGGGAATGCTCAACGGATGGAGATCCGGCGCTTCCGCTTTATGGCGGCCGTGAAAAGCCTGGACTTGGAAATGATTTGGGAAGCCTCCTAACCTGCTCGATAAATCAAGTCATAACGGTGTAGAATGAAAGTAGCATAGCCACCCCGACCGCGCAAGGCAGCGCCATCAACGGTCTAATCCATGTCAAGCCTGCTCCTGGCTACCAAACTACATGTCCCAAACGCCCGGGTAGAGCGTGTATTGCGCCCGCGTCTGTTCACTCGTTTACAGCAGGGTCTGGATAAGAAACTGATACTGGTTTCAGCCCCGGCTGGCTATGGCAAGACCACCCTGATTTGTGAATGGCTTGCAGCCTGTGGTCAGCCTACAGCCTGGGTCTCGCTGGATAAAGGCGACAACGATCCGTCTCGATTCGGGGGATATGTGATTGCCGCGTTACAGGGCGGTTTTGCTTCCGTTGGAAAATCCCTGCCTGATTCCCTGCTTCAGCACAATACGCCGATCAGCGAAGCGCTTCTGACGGACTTGATCAACGAACTGGATGGACTGCAGCAGCCCTTGATCCTTGTTCTGGATGATTACCATCACATCGAGAGCCAGGTTATTCATGAGGGACTCTCATTCCTGCTCGAACACAGTCCGGCCGAGTTTCATCTCGTTCTCCTGACCCGTGCTGATCCTCCTCTGCCCCTGGCAAGACTTCGCGCACGGTCAGAGATGCTGGAGATCCGCCAGGCCGATTTACGTTTCACCGCTGCGGAGGCGGCCGACTTCCTGACGCGTACCATGCGATTGGAAATATCCACCGAAGATATTGTCCGGATCACAGCCCGCACCGAAGGGTGGATTGCCGGACTCCAGATGGCCGCCCTCTCCATGCAGAATACAGAGGATGTTTCCGGTCTGATTACGGCCCTTTCTGGCAGCCACCATTATATTTTTGACTACCTGCTGGAAGAGGTTTTGGAACGGCAGTCAGCCGAGGTCCGCCGCTTTCTGCTGCATACCTCCGTCCTGGAGCAGCTTACAGCCCCCCTGTGCGATGCCCTGCTTGAGCCGGGTGCAGATGGGTCTTCGGCTCATCCCTCCGCCCTGATTTTGGACGAGCTTGAGCATGCCAATCTTTTCATCATTCCCCTGGACCATGAGCGCCGTTGGTATCGTCATCACTCACTTTTTGCCGACCTGTTACTGGGTTATTTTCAGCAGAAATATGCCGATCAGATTCCCATTCTGCATACCCGCGCGAGCACCTGGTTCGAAGGACAGGGGTTGATCGCGGACGCAATTCACCACGCGTTGATGGCAGGCGACTGGGAACGTGTCGCAAGGCTGATCAGCACCAATGTGTTCGCATTGCTGGAACAGAATGAATTGAATACAGTGGCAGGGCAGTTGGATAGCCTCACCAGTGAGAAAAGCCTCGTCCGCCCCTGGTTGTGGGTTGGGCGCGCCTGGCTGGCGGCTTACACAGGCCAATTGAACTCTGTGGCATCCATTCTGGACAAAGCCGAAGCGGATGTCAGCAAGCTCAGTCATAAGGATGACCAACGATTGCTTCTTGGACATTGTGCTGCGATCCGGGCTTACGCCGCCTGGAGTGGGGGCAGAAATGAGAGCGCCGCTCAGGCCGCCCGGCAGGCACTCGAATGCCTTCCTGAAACGGACTTGATCATTCGCTGCCAGTCTGCAACTCTACTGGGACTATCCACGAACAATATGGAGGCGCGCGCCCGGGCTTTTAGAGAAGCGCTGGATTATGCTCGGGGGATCGGTGTTTCGCACGTGGTCATTTTTGCCCGTGGTTGTCAGGCCTATCTTCTCTTCCTGCAGGGGAAACTGCACGAGGCCCATGCGGCTTGCCTGGAAGCGATCCAATTGGCCAGTTCAACCAGTGCACACCAGCCCTTACCAACGCTCAGCCATGTTTACTCGACGCTGAGCGGGATCCTGTGGGAATGGAATGAGCTGGATGCCGCCTTGAACTATGCCCGGGAAGCTGTCGCCCTGGCACGCCGCTGGGAGCAGGCAGACGCACTTCATTTTGCATACACAAACCTCGGGCAGTCGTTGTTTACCGCCGGCGACGTGAAAGCCGCCTTCGACATTCTCCACGAAGCGTGGCAGATCGCCCGTCATACATCTCCCTGGTTTGAAGAAATCACGCTTGGCCAGGAGGTTGAATGGCACCTGACACGGGATGACCTCGAAGCCGCTTTACGGTGTTTGAGCCTGGCTCAGATAGACCTGGAAGCACCGTCCGGATCTTTCGTCAGCTCGAGCGTTGACCTCAACCCCGGCCCCATCTTCCTTGCCCAAAAGCAGTATGCCAGGGCATTGACGGCGCTTGCGGCCATCCGGGATCACCTGGAGGAGAGAGGGCAAGTTTACTATTCTGT
>JAKOVF010000252.1 GCA_029782225.1 Chloroflexota bacterium
ACTTCGACGACAAGCGACCGAAGCAACCGGGGCGGGTTCGCCCCCGCCTGCTGTATCTTAAGGTTTCCGATAAAGGCTCTGAGGTACTGCCTACTTCGCAAGAAGTAAACGAATGGATAGAACGGCTTGGCTGGAGAGAGGAAACCGCATCATGACAGCGTGGCGGTAACGATAGGGAGGCGAAATTTCTGGTCGGCGCAGCTTGGGACCGAAGGGTGGCCCAGGTTTTCCCCCTGTACGATTCTGGGAGTTTCGGGAGGTATAGGGGAGGCTAGAAATTCCTGCCCTTCACTCCGGGACCGAGGCGGCCCGCAACGAGCACACAAAACTCGTTTTATCGCGCAACACCTAACCTAACGAAACCATACCCGACCGCGACATCAAACGAGGATGGCCTTGTGAGCCATTTTGAGGGGGCGTAGAGCGTCGCAGAGGCGGGGGAGGTAGCTTTTCCCTATCGCGGACATCCCCCTCTTAAAACGGCTTAAAATGGCTTGTCACTATGAGGGGTACAAAACACCCTATTGGCGACGCGCGAAAGTAGTGTCCGGTAAGCTGGTGTAAAAACGATACACAGGGTGGCCTAACAACGAGGAAGGGCCATCCTCCTCCTGGTATTGGTTGAGTTGTTCAGACAAAACCAACAGGAGGTCGAAGAGGATGGCCCACTATCAGATTACCGTAGATGCCGAGTTGTTGCATCAGCTTTTTAGCGGTGACGAAGGCGTCGCCAAGCTTGTGGAGTCGGTGCTCAACCAGGTGCTGCAGGCACAGGTCACCGAGCACCTCAAGGCGCAGCCTTATGAACGCACGGAAGACCGAGCCGGCTATCGAAATGGCTACCGGCAGCGGGAGATGAAGACGCGCGTCGGCACCCTCGAGCTGCGGATGCCCCGGGTTCGCGACGGCTCCTTCTCCACCGATCTGCTTGATGGAGATGGTGATCAACGGCGTCTCGACCCGAAAGGTGCGCCGGATCACCGAAGAGCTCTGCGGAACGAGCTTTTCCAAATCGACGGTGTCGGAGCTGTGCAAGGCGTTGGACCCGGAGGTGTCGGAGTGGAACGAGCGTCCTCTTGGAGCGAAACGATTCCCGTTCGTGATCGTCGATGCGATGCAGCTGAAGATCCGCAAGAACGGGCGTGTGGCGCCGCAGAGCGCGTTGATCGCCGTTGGCGTGAACGAGGACGGGTATCGTGAGGTGCTAGGGGTCAGGATCGGCGACAGCGAGTCGGAGGCGACATGGTCTGAGTTCTTCCGCTGGCTGACCGAGCGCGGACTCCATGGTGTGGACCTGGTGGTCTCGGATCATCACGGCGGATTGGTGAACGCGGTGAAGCGCCATTTTCAGGGCGTCACGTGGCAACGTTGCCAGGTGCACTTTACGAACAACATCCTCGACGCGTGTCCGAAGCGCTATCAAAGCGCTCTGAAGGCAAAGCTGCGGTTGATGTTCGAGGCGCCGGACATGGAGACGGCCCGCAGGCTGCGGGACGACATCATGGCTGAGTTTGCCGACAAGGCGCCGCGGTCCGTCGACATCCTCGAAGCCGGCTTTGACGACGCTATGGCCGTGATGACGCTGCCGGAGCCGTATCGTCGCCGGCTGCGCAGCACCAACGGGCTCGAAAGGCTCAACCGGGAAGTGCGCCGGCGGGAGCGGGTGATCGGCATCTTCCCCAACGTTGCGTCTGCCTTGCGGTTGTTGGGAGCGCTGCTCATGGAGCAGGATGACGAGTGGGCGACCGGCCGGCTCTACTTCCGCATGGATCGCTACTGGGAGCACGTGCGAGCAGCATCCGCCAGTCGTTCGGAGCCGAATCTTCGAGAGATCACAGCCGCTTAGTTGGAGCTATTGGCTCAACCACTGCCAGGAGTAGTGCAATTTACACCAAGTTTAGGACTTGACCAAAAAGAGTAGAGTCCATTAAGATGGTGTAAAAAGCATAAGGCCTATAGATAGCAGGAAGGGCCAACGTTCCTCCAGTAAAGGTGAGATTGACAAGATCAAACCTAAGGAGGAAGAACGATGGCCCAATACCAGATTACCCTAGATTCGGAGATACTGCAGCATATTTTTACTGGCGATGATGGCATAGCCAAACTAATGGAGCAGGTGCTTAACCAGGTGCTCAATGCCCAGGTTACGGAGCAGATACAAGCGGAGCCTTATGAACGAACGGAAGAGCGTCGAGCATATCGGAATGGCTTCCGGCCCCGGACGATGAACACGCGGGTAGGAGCCTTAGAGCTTCAGGTACCTCGGTTACGTAGTGGTCAGTTCTCGACGCAGCTCTTTGAGCGGTACCAGCGGAGTGAGCAAGCCTTGGTCCTGGCTCTAATGGAGATGGTGGTGAACGGTGTCTCTACCCGGAAAGTGCGGAGAATCACTGAAGAACTATGTGGGGTAGACTTTTCTAAGTCCACGGTCTCTGAGCTTTGCAAGCAACTCGACCCGGCAGTCAACGCCTGGAATGAAAGACCAATCAAGGGTGGTACATACCCCTTTGTGTTAGTGGATGGTTTGCAGATCAAAGTGCGGATGGATAGCTGAGGCTACCCTGGTTTGGTGGACACTCAAAGATCGTACAAGTAAGTTAGTGAAGGGGTGTCCACATCATGGCAGGAACGCGCGGCAAGTACCCACCACAGTTTAGAGAAGAAGCAGTACGGCTTTACAGGGAGAGCGGCAAGCCATATAGGCAGCTAGCAACGGATCCTGGGGGTATGCGTAGACACGCTGCGTAGTTGGGTCCGGCAAGCTGAGATTGACGCCGGCGAGCGAGAAGGCCTAGCTACCTCAGAGCGGGAGGAACTGAAGCGGTTGCGGCGAGAGGTCAGGATTCTCCGTGAGGAACGGGAGATCCTAAAAAAAGCCGCGGCCTTCTTCGCCAAGGAGACCGACCGGACCCCGTAGCTGCGTTTCGGTTTGTGGAGAAGGAAAAGGCCAATTATGGCGTTGTGACCATGTGCAGAGTGCTGGGTGTCTCCACCAGCGGCTTTTACGCATGGCGCCAGCGAGGCGTATCGGCCCGCGATCGAGCTAACGAAAGGCTTCTTGAGCTCATCAAAGATATCCATAGAGATAGCCGTCAAACATACGGAGCGCCGCGGATTCACGCCGAGTTGACCATGGGCATGGGTATACGCTGCTCAAAGAACAGAGTGGCGCGTTTGATGCAGAAGGCGGGAATCCAAGGGATCAGTCGTCGCAGACTCAGAAGCACCACCAAACGCAATCCCGCAGCTCCTCTGGCTCCAGATCTGGTGAATCGTTGTTTCACGGCCGACGCTCCC
>JAKOVF010000265.1 GCA_029782225.1 Chloroflexota bacterium
ATTCTCGCAAGCCTGATCGAAGCGGGCTGCAAGCTCACGAATTTCCTGCTCCTTGCGTGACGCCTCGGGCCTCTTCTTCCCGCGAACATTCGGGCCATTGTCGGGGAACAAATCCCGCCAAGTCAACCCCAAAACAGCCAGAACTTCGGCAGTGGGACAACCGGCCCAGCATCTCAACAAAACCTTCCCGCCTTCGGCCTCACGAATTGCCAGAGAAGGCGAGCGGTCATTATGAGCGGGACAGCGGGCCTTCCACCGCCCAGGGCCGACTTGCCGGACCCCATGCAAGCGGCGGAGAACCTTCTCGACTGGTTGCTGTGTTTCAATCATTTTCATCGCCCCCAGCCATTGCGAGATGATTCCCATGCTTTGACCTGCTGTTCAACAAACTCTTCCAGCCACCGGCGAGGGACACGAACACTGGCGCCTAAGCGAATAGTTGGCAGATGTCCTTGCTGGATGAGGTTGTAAAGATGACTTCGCGAGACACCCAGTGCTTCGGCTGCTTCAGGGACAGAAAGTAATAATTTCTCAGTTCCTCGACTAGTCATGATTCGGAACCCTCTTCTTCCACCCGTTCAAACAGGACGGCCTCTTCCACCCCGAACGCTTCTGCAAGCCGGCGTCTCCACCCCGGAGGACATGGCCACACCTCTCTTTCGATGCGACTCAGGGACGAAGGATCTATTCGGGTCATGACACACACGTCTGTCAGGCTCAATTTCCGTGCTTCGCGAATTTGTCTCAACTTCAGCATTCAAAAAGCCTCCTTTCTTCGCTTGACTGCGTTCTATTATGCAGTTGTAGCAATATCACCCCCTGCCATTAGACTCTTCTGATGCCACATCTGGCTGAAAAAAAATTCTCCAGACGGGCTTCCCCAACACATTTGCGATTCGCACCATTAGTTTCGCACTTGGCACGACTTTCTGATGTTCGATTTTGGAAATCATTGATTTGTCACACCCAACCAGCTTGGCCAGTTCAGTTACTCCAAGCCCTGCTGCTTGCCTGAATTCCCTCAAGTTGTT
>JAKOVF010000284.1 GCA_029782225.1 Chloroflexota bacterium
TGCTGATTACCAGACGCTTTTCGCTCCATTCTGGGAAGCCTGGAATCTAGTCCATCAGAATTATGTGGACCAGCCAGTGGACGATGTCGCTTTGATGCGCGGCGCAATCTCCGGCATGATGCAGGCGCTCGGGGACAAACATTCCACTTACATGGATCCCCAGACCTATCAACAGGCCAACCAGGAACTTGCTGGTGAATACGAAGGCATTGGCGCGTACGTGGACACAACCACCGATTACCTCACCATTACCAGTCCCATGCCTGGCTCCCCGGCCGAGCGTGCTGGCCTGAAAGCCGGCGATAAGATCATCGCGATTGACGGCGTGGATATGACGGGTGTGAACGCAGAACTGGCCCGCCAGAAAGTGATCGGCCCTGCTGGATCCACCGTCCATTTGACGGTGGCACGCCCCAGCGAGAGCAAGGCTCTGGAATTTGATGTGACGCGTGAAAAGATCGTGATCAAGTCAGCGACCGGCAAGATGCTGGATAACGGCATTGCTTATGTTCAGGTGACCACTTTTGGTGAAAAGACAACCTCCGAGCTGCTCGCCACCTTGAAGGATTTGATGGCCCAGAATCCAAAGGGCATCATCCTCGACCTGCGCAACAACGGCGGCGGCTTCCTGCAGACCGCGGTGGAAGTTGCTTCACAGTTCATGGATAAGGGCGTGGTGTTGTATGAGCAGTATGGGGATGGCAAACGCAACACCTACGAAGTGATCCCCGGCGGCATGGCTACGGACACGAAAATTCCGATGGTTGTATTGATCAATGAAGGCTCAGCCTCCGCTTCGGAGATCGTCTCTGGCGCTTTGCAGGACTCTGGCCGCGCGAAGCTGGTGGGCGTGGTATCCTATGGGAAAGGCTCAGTGCAAAACTGGATTCCCCTTTCGAACGACCAGGGCGCGGTCCGCGTGACCATTGCAAAATGGCTGACGCCGAACAACCACACGATCGACAAAAAGGGGCTCACCCCGGATGTCTATGTGACCTGCGAGAATTGCACCATGAATACCGCTGAACAGGATGACCAGCAGCTCCAGGCCGCGATCAAAACCTTAGAGGCCATGAGCGGCGGCAGTGCACTTCCCACATCCATGCCGACTCCCATTCCAAGCGTCCTGCCCTTGACGCCCACACCCATCCCGACCGCGACGCCCTAGTGCCTGTGAACGTTAAATGATTCATAAGGAGAGAGAATGTTTTTCCTCAGTCCTACTTACCTGCTTTTCATGATCCCAGCGTTCCTGCTGATGTCGCTGGCTTCATGGTACGTCAATTCAGCTTATAAAAAATGGAGCCAGGTGGCGGCGCAGAGCCGTCTGACCGGCACCCAGGCCGCCCAGAGACTGATCTCGACTGGCGGCATGTACGGTGTGCAGATCGCCGGCACGCCGGGCAACCTGACCGATCACTATGACCCGCGTAACAAGACGCTTTACCTCTCACAGGGCGTGGCGAACAGCCCGTCTGTGGCGGCGGTTGCGATCGCAGCCCATGAACTTGGTCACGCGATGCAGGATGCCGAGGATTACTTTCCCATGCGCGTCCGCGCTGCACTCGTGCCGATGGTCAACATTGGCTCGAACCTCGGCTGGATTCTCATCCTGATCGGTCTATTCCTCCGTCTGACCAACCTGGCCTGGCTCGGCGTACTGGTCTTCGCTGGCGGTGCGGTCTTTGCCCTGGCGACGCTGCCCGTTGAGTTCAACGCCTCGGCCCGCGCAAAAGATTTGCTCTACCGAACCGGCATCATCCAGTCCGAGACTGAAGTCCGCGGCGTGAACCAGGTCCTGAACGCGGCAGCGTTGACCTACGTTGCCGGGCTGTTGACTGCCATCCTGCAATTGCTTTACTACGTGTCGCTTGTTATGGGGATGGGCGGCAGGCGAAGGTAAGATTCATATTGCTTCCATCTTCCGAAGGTTCCAACACCCTCGGAGGATTTTCAGCGTCCCGAAGGTTTCCCAACCCTCGGGACGTTTTTTCTTTGTGTATAATGATGGAAATGAAAAACTTTTTCATCATCATTGTCCTGTTCCTCGGCATCGCAGTGGTGGTCCTCAGCGTTAGTGAACTGGAAACAATCCTTAAAACCCTGCAGCAATCTCACCTGCGCTATTTTTTCCGTGCAATCATGATTCAACTCGGATGGTTCTTTGTCCTGGGACGAATGTATCAATCCGATTACCATTTGCTTGGCGTGGAGGAAGAGACGCTAGCGCTGAGCCGGATTGCCTCAGCCGCGAATTTCATCAATGTGGTCGCGCCAACTGCCGGCGTGGGAGGAATCGCTCTCTTCGCGGCGGAAGCGCGCCGGCGCGGGCATCCGGCGGGCAAGGTGACGGTCGCTGCAGCTCTTTTCCTTCTGCTCGACCAGGCCGCGTTCCTCTGTATTCTTTCCCTCGGCCTGATCATCCTC
>JAKOVF010000317.1 GCA_029782225.1 Chloroflexota bacterium
TTTCTTCACCGTCGTAAACAATGGGCAAGATCACTTCTGTAAAGACCTTTCGGCCGCGCTTTCTTAACTCGTGGGCATGACAACGCTGATATGCCGATTCCAATAATCCCGGTCCTAAAGCTGTGTGAACTTTGATTGCACTATCCACAATATCTTTGGCAACCGCCTCAACCTCATCGGACATCTTTTCCTCCTTTTATCTTCGCGCACTTTGCGTCTTCGCGGTTTAAAACAAGACTAAAACGCAATTTCGCCAATTTGCTCAAAATTGATATCAAACATTTCTTCCGCGGCGGTTTCGGTTTCGATGTTTTCACCCTCTGCCGCGCGGACACCGCGGTCGCAGTAGCCTCTATAGGGGCAGTAGCTGCACTTTTGACGGTCATCCGTTTTCGGGAAGTCCGAAGCGGATTTGATTTCCTGCGCCATCTTTGTCAGCGCGTCCCAGTCGCGTTTGAACAGCGTCGCATTGTATGGAAATGCTGCTGGTTCGGAGGGGAAGTCCGCGAACCAATATGTCATTTCGATTTGCTCAGGCTGAAATGGAATGCCATGATTGAGATTCGCGCCCGCCTGCACCAGTAAAGCGCGATACACACGTGTCTGCCAACGTGTGGCAAGCCACTCGTTGCTGGGCCGCTTGCGATATGTTTTCCAGTCGAAGATCATCGCTTTCCCGTCAGGGTCCGGCTTCACAGCGATCAAATCATACTTTGCAACGACCCGGAAAGATTCCAGCGGGGCGGAAAGAGTGAACTCCGCATTCTTCGTATAGCCACTAAACTTGAAATCCGTGCCGAGGAAGTTATCCCACCATCGTTGCAGGTCTGGAGTATTTGCCAGGGGCGCAAGTTTGTCCGCGGGAATGCCAATGAAGTGTTGCAGGATCAGCCGATGAAAGTATTCGCCCTCTCGCTGATGCTTCTCGTTCTCCAGAGCCGGCTCGGATTCGAGCGCCGGGTATTGCAGGCGCTCCAGATAACGGAGTTGGAAGCGGCGTGCACAATCTGCATAATCCTGCAGGGATGATTGACTGAGGACATTTAGCAATGTTTCTGCCATGTCCCTATTTTCCCACAGAATTTTGGCGCTATGCTATACTTTCGCGCAGGAGTTGGAATGGCTACTGATAATAAAGTTGCGATCTTCATTGACTACGATAACATCGAAATGAGTGTGGAGGAGCTTTTCGGCAAGGGCACCGAGGTTGAGTGGGCACGTGTCCTGCAGGTGGCTTCTTCGATAGGACGGGTGATCGTGCGTCGTGCCTATGCCGATTGGGCACAGACCCATGAACGCAAACAGCGCGACCTGCTGGGGATGGGGCTGGAATTGATCTACGTGAACAGCCGGCGCGGCAAGAACGCAGCCGACATCCGCATTGTGATCGATACGCTCGAACTGCTCTTTGGCGAAAAAAGCGAGTTCACGCACGTGCTGCTGGTTTCAGGTGACGGCGATTTTACAGAGTTGGTTCATCGCCTGCGTGCCCAGGGCAAGACCGTGATCGGTATGGGCGTCACCGGCAAGAGCGCGGAGTATCTTGTCAACGCCTGTGACAAGTTCATGTACTACGACAAGTTGTCGGGAATCAGCAAATCCAAAAAGAGCAATCCGACACAGCCTGCCGCGAAGACCAATGGCGGGGCAGCCAAATCCAATGGTGGGACAGCGAGTCCGAATCGGCCGCAGACGCCGGCAGTGGTGGCACTTGCGACCACGCCCCAGGGCAAGATGGAACAGTACCAGCATATTCTGGGCGAACAAAAGATCCGCATCACTCCCACCGAAAAACGGCCTGCGATCATCTTTAAAATCTATGAGTTGAAGAAGAATCATCCGGAGTCGACCTTCAATCAACTCAAGGAAGAAGCGCAGACCGCTTACGCCACGAACAGCCAGATGATAGAGTCAACGTATGTCAACGATATCGCTCATCAGCTCTTCCATACGTTTTGTTTCGATTTCGACGAGGAGAGCAGCGAGCGAATCCTTGATCGCAGGATGTGTTTTGTTCCTGAGATCAAGAAGGCGCCGGACCTGCTCGATCTATGTGATCGCAGGATCCTGCATATGCTCGTCACCTCGCTGGGGTCGCCCGAAAAAGTAGACGCGGAAGTTGCGGCGAAGTTGCTTTATGGTACTGTCCGCACGCCGCGCATGGTGGAGCACGTGCAAAGTCTGATCAACTCAGAGTCCTGATTTCAGGTATAATCCCGCCCATGATTTACGGCTTCACGTTCGGCAAATCTCTGTTGGTTATCGGTGTGCGTGGTTTTGTCACCGAGGGGCTTCCTCGAATCGCGCCTGCCTGCTGAAAGAAAACATTGTCCTTTTACGCCGCAGGCCGTCCCTGCGGCGTTTTTTATTTTACGGAATGAATCATGATCCAAATCCAACTTTCCAACGTCGCCCTCATTCTGGGTGCAAAAAGAATTTTTGAAAACCTGAACTGGGAAATCCAGCGCGGACAAAAGATCGGCCTGATCGGTTTGAACGGCGCGGGAAAATCATCCCTGTTACGGCTTATAACCGGCGAATATTCCCCCGAACTGGGCGGGACCGTCACGCGGACCCGCCTCCTCACAACGGGTTATCTGCCTCAACAGCCCGAGATCGACTCAGAACTGACAGCGTTCCAGGCCACGCTCGAAGGGAATCCGCGTGTGGCAGAGGTCCAGGCAGAATTGGAACGCGTGGAAGCGAGCCTGGGCGACCCTGCCGTGTATGGAGATAAGCGCAGGCTCGCGCAAGCCCTCGATCGGCAGCATCATCTTATCGAAGAATACAACTCGCTCGGCGGTGACTCCTATCCCGAGCGCGTCCGCGGTTTGCTGTTTGGGCTGGGACTCGCTGAAAGTGAGCTGACCAAACCGCTGTCCGTGTTGAGCGGCGGGCAGAAGAAACTGATCGGGCTGGCACGCCTGCTCCTCGTTCATCCCGATGTCCTCTTGCTCGATGAGCCTGACAATCATCTTGATCTATCCGGCAAGATGTTCCTGGAGAAGTTGATCCGCGAATATGAAGGGACGGTGGTCCTGATTTCGCACGACCGTTACTTGCTCGATGCAGCTGTGACGCATATCGTGGAGATCGAGGATGGCAAGCTCACTGTTTTCGAGGGTGATTACTCATCCTTTGTGGCCGACAAGGAAACCCGCCTGGCAAGGCAGGAGGAGTTGTTCCGCGCACAGCAGCATGAGATCACGCGGCTGGAAGCGGCCATCAAGCGTTATGCCATATGGGGCAAGGTGTACGATAACGAGGATTTTGCTCGCAAGGCCAAGTCCATGCAGAAGCGACTGGACAAGATGGAGAAGGTCGAGAAACCTGTTATCGAGCGCCGCCGCATGGAGCTGACACTCAATGGCTGGCGCGGCTCCAACAAGGTGCTGGAGTTCGTGGATGTTGCCAAGTCGTTTGGTGAGCGAAGGATTTTCACCGGCATTGACCAGACCATCTGGCACGGCGAGCGCGTGGGCTTGATCGGTCCTAATGGCGCGGGAAAATCTGTGCTGCTGAGGATGATCCTCGGCGAAGAACACCCCGACCGCGGCGAAATCAAGATCGGGCCCAGCGTCTCGGTCGGATATTATGCTCAGGAACATGAGACACTGGATTTCAATCAGACGGTTTTGAACACGGTTTGTTATGCCGGCGAGATGAGCGAATCGAAGGCTACCGCGTTTTTGTTGCGTTACCTGTTCACTTACAAACAAGTTTCCCAGAAGATCAGCGAGCTCTCCGGCGGCGAACGGAGCAGGCTGCAGCTCGCCTTGCTTGTGTTATCCGGTGCGAACTTTCTCCTGCTAGACGAACCGACTAACAACCTCGATATCGCTTCTGCTGAGGTGCTTGAGCAGGCGCTGGCAGATTTTGTCGGCACCGTGCTGGTCATCTCACATGACCGCTATTTTCTGGATCGCACCGTGCAGAGACTTCTGGCGATCGAGGGTTGCAGGCTGGTAGAGTATCACGGCGGCTACAGTGATTACCTTGAAAAGAAAGGGTAAAATAGCAGGCCAAAACCTTCGCAGCGTTGAGGAAAGGCATGGTTCAATGCAATTTCGCTATCGTGAGCTGGAAGACGGGATCAAGCTGATTGGTCTGGACGGGATGCTCGATATGACCGGGGTCACACGCGTGGAGAGGAAGCTCGCCGAGCATGTCGCCGGCCAGGATGCTCGGGTGATTCTGGATCTCTCTGAAGTCACCTTCCTGGCTTCCATCGGCATCCGCCTGATCGTGAACACTGCGAAATCCGTCGCGAGCCGTGGCGGCAGACTGGTGCTTCTCAATCCGATCCAGGGCGTGGAGGAAATCCTGGAAGTCACCGGGGTTGCCGAGGTGATTCCCGTTTGCGCAAAACTTGAAGAGGCAAGACTAGTCTTCACTTCATAAGAAATGCCTCTATCAGCAAATTGGCCGACTCGAGAGATGAGTCGGCCAATTTTGTTTCTGGTTTATGGTTGTGATGCTTCTTATCCGCTTCCGAGGAATATGCCCACATGGTTTCCCACCGGGCTTTCCTTGCCCGGGGCGTTCAGGTCGATCGGCCGGTTCATCCGGATGGGCTGGCCATTGACCCCGCGAATGACCATGGTGGAGGAACTTCCGCCATCCATGTTGACCGCTGTGAAAGCGCCGTAGGAGATCATCACATCGGCTAATTCAGGGAAGGTCATCCCTTCGCTATAACCTGGCTGACGGCCATCCACGACCAGCAGGGTCAGCCAGCGCCCGATTTTGTTGATGCCCAGCGCCGTGCGCGGCTGCGGAGTCTGTGCTGCCAGATTCTTGACGACTTTTCCGCCATCCACAATGAGACGGTCGCCTGAAACCGCGTTGACCACCTGTCCCTTTTCCTGATTGATCGTCACCTGACTGCGCTGATTGAAGTAGATGATGGGGTCGGCGGTCTTGCGTGGGTTGTAGACCTTCCTCTGTGAAACGGCGTATCCATTCGATACAACCGGATCTCCCTGCGCACAGGTACTGGCTGGCGCTGGCGTCATATAACTGAACCCATCTCCGTTGATCGCGAGGTACATGCCGAATTCCTTGAGGAACTGGGTGGTAGTCCGCGTACACAGGATACCGCTATCCGTGCTGGGCGGTGTCACCAGGAACTGGAGGGCCGGTGTTTGCAAATCTATGCCGAGCACATGAATCACATTTTGGCGCGGCTGGGTGACCTCGTTGCGCGCGTAGTAAACACCATTGAAGATCCTTTGGCGGTAGGAGGTCGGTCGCGTCGGACCGCGCAGGGCAAGGGATTTCTTATCGCACCAACCAATCAGTCCATCCAGACGGCGGACCTTGACCCAATCTGTTTCGCTTGTATCATTCAGCGCACCGAGAGAATCATCCTTTGTGAAAGTTGCCAGGATCTTGCTCCGTGGGTTGGGCTGCTCGCGCAGAGACACAGTGCTGGCAGTAACGCGGTACCAGTTCACCACATCATCCTGTGGAGGGGGCGGAGGCGGAGGGGGTGGAGGAGGTGGAGGAGCGTTCACATCCTGCAGGTATTGGGCAAAACTCCAACCCGTCAGGTTACTGCCGTCCAGGCGGCGAATCTGTAGCCAGGTCTCATCCGGAGTCGCACCGATTCGTTCTACAACTTCGTCGAAAGCCAGAAGTCCAATCGCATTAAAGGAAAGCCCTGGTCCTTCACGTACTTTAAGACCTGCGGGAGCCGTGACCTTGTATTTCTTACCGGTCGTCGGTGGTGGGGGAGGCGGAGGCACACTCTGCAGGTAGTCTGCAAAGCACCAGCCTCGCAAACTGCCATCAGCTCGACGGACGCGCAGCCAGGTCCGATCCGCGTTGGCGCCGATCTCTTCCACCGTCTCACCGAATGCAAGCAAGCCAATTGAGTCGTAAGCCAGCCCCGGACCTCTACGCACATTTAGATGTGTCGCAGTGACGGTGTACATCTTGCCTGTCGGAGTGCCGGGATCATCCGGCGGGGGCGGAGGCGTCTCCGGGATATGGAAGCGAGTCTTGAACTTTTCCAAGTCCCCGTTGAAGTAGTTCAGGTCGATGCCGTTGCTCTCCGCACCATACAGCTTCCCATCACCGGCTTCGGAGAACTGCCAGAACAGCCACTCACTGCTGCCCCACGGCTTTGGCACGGCCGGCTGGGTCACGCCATAATTTGCGATCCACAATGGATACTGATGGAAGTATTCCAGGCTGGCCGGCTTGGTCATGGGCGCGTTATCGCGCCAATAATAGAATGCAGTGTAGATCCCGATCTCTTTGCTGCCAACCAGTTGTTTGAGTCTTTCCAGAAAGGTGTACCAGTTTTGCCAGCCTTTATAAATACCGCCATAGGCTTCTTCGAAATCTGCAAAGAGGGGCAGCTCACCGAGGTCTCCGCCAAACTGCTGCACCCATAACTCGGCCTGTCGTTTTGGTTCGGCGCGGCTGTCATAAAACCAGTAGGACCCGCGCGGGATTCCGATTTTCTTTGCTTCACTCCAATTCAATTTGAAGTCACGATCCACCCACAGGTTTTGCCCGGCACGGATGATCACAAACCCCGCGCTCGCGGCCATCTTGGCATAATCGATCCCTCCTGGGGTCTCAGGATCGTCTTCATAAAAGCTGACATCCGGGCCGATGACGTTTGCCATGATCCTCTCCTTGACTCTGAATGTGATTCGATTTTACCAGCCTTGACAACCCTTTACAAACTATTGCATGTGGGGGACGTGCCGCTTCATTCGCACTGATATCTGCTTCCGTACAACTGGCATTTTAGCCCCGCCTCACTCCACACTGCGGTCAAACACTTCAAGACACTTGTTTTGTATTTTGCAGCGTGGATGCTACAATCGGTCTTACTTTGAGCCATTTCTCGTGGGAGCGCCTTCCACGTGCTGGAGAAACATGAGAGCAGTAAAAGGCCTTATCCTTCTAATCCCCTTGCTATTCAGCGTGGCCTGTAATGGGGTGGTCCTCCCTGTGCGATCAGAGCCTACAGCTTCGCCGACGGTGATACCCACTTCGACCTTTCGCTTCCCAACGCTGACGCCGGCCCCCACACCCGTTCCACCCACTGCGACCGCCGTCCAGGTTCCAGGCTGGATCGCGGACTTTTCCGATCCCATCCTGAAAGCCACCTCAGAGCGGCGACCGGATTATCAGGATGAGTTCTCGCCCTATAATCAAGGCTGGTTCATTCCCAACCCCGCAAATAGCCGCAGGCCTTTTTTCGCGAATGTGCAGGAAGGAGCCTTGTTCCTTGAATTACCAGAAGGAGGAACACGCAAGGGACTGACCGTCTACAGCCCGAAACTTCTGTTCAAGGACTTCGTCCTGAGCTTTGATTTCAAATTTGGCAAGACGGAACCGGATGACATCCTGCGCTTCGAGTTCTACCAGACCCCGGAAAAGAGAGTTGCCCTCGACCTTTCCAAGAATGAAAGTTGGACGTTTTACTGGAAGTTCTACAGTGACCTGCAATCCAGTTCCGGTGCATATGATTATTTTTCGCCGGAGTATCTCAATGTCACCATCATTATGCAGGGAAATGAATGCGCTGTGTATCTCAACCATGACCCCGTGAATTATTTCGGAGATTGCAGAACTCTCCCAATAGGCCGTCCAACTCCACTAACCATGACCCTTCATCTCCTCGGCACCGGCCGCCCGGCTCTGGTACAGATCGATCATGTAAAAGTGTGGGATTTGGAGAAGATTCCCGGGCTTCCATAATAAAATACCTTGCGAGGCTCCGGACCTTCGCAAGGTATTGCATTCAAAAGGCGTTGCTTTGAGAATCCTTCTGCGATCAACCTGCCAGCAGGCCTTCTAACCGAAATCTTACCTGTTCCTGACCCGGTTCAACTTCTTTCTCCCCTCTGAGACGCGCGTAATATTTTAAAGTCTGTTTGTACAGAGCCTCGCGTTGTGGCTCGGTCACACCTGCAAAACCCGCTGGCGGGTTCTTACCGGTTCGCAGCCAATCTTCATATTGCTTCCAGGCTGCTTCCAGTTTTGCGAGTTTCCTCACTGCGTTTTTTCTATTCATTTACAGGCCTCGATGTAACGACGATGTATACGTGAATTATCCATGAGTAGCCCGTGTGATCAAGGATTATACAGGCGTTACAGTTTACAATCTTGTTGGCCCATAAGCGCCCGCTTGACGATAAAACGTCGGGCTCATAAGCTGAGGCTCGCAAAACGGACCAGCCGTGGCCTTTAGTCCGCTGGCTCGGGCATCGAAAGCGATCTCGGACATGACGTCCCCGCGACCGTTTATGCGCAGGTTTGTACAACACCGGCTCGATGATAGGAAGATAAGAAAGACCTCCTCCCCTGGCATTAAGTAGTACAATGAATTCAGATCACCCTATGGTGAAAGAGTTTTAAATTTTGTTTGACAACATTGGGGGAAGCAGCAATCACCTGTAAACAAAACCGCAAAAACTCCTGATCTGTTCAAAAACCTAGAAAGCGTACCCTCTGAGAGGGTGTGCTGACATGGTTATTAAAGATGAGGAAAACTTATGATGAACAAAGCAACATTCGAAGAGGAATGGGGGTTGATCCGCAGCCAGTCCACGGCGTGGTGGGGCCTGATGGCTGAATTTGACCTGCTCAAAGTGGATAAGGCGGAGGTCAAATTTGACAAATTCGTCACCCTGCTCCAGGTGAAATATGGATACACGCGCCAGAAAGCCCGTGAAGAGCTCGACCGGCGCCTGGCCGAGTACAAGGCAAATAAGCCCCAAAATGAACCCACAGCACCTCAAGTCATTGAAACGGCAAGGAGTAAAACCAATGGACGCAGTACCCGAAAAAGCAAAACGCAGGCGAGCATCTTACAGTAAACGCAAACACATACGGCGGCTGAAGCAGGAAGCCCGCAAAGAGAATGTCTCGGAAGCTGAATTGAAAAAAAGATTGCGCTGAGGTTGAGCCCGGCTTCAAATGAAAAACGGTCTCGGACGGAACGTCAACGAGACCGTTTTTGTTTGGAGAATCCAGCTTAAAGCGATATCGGCCTTACTTTACCGGTGTTAACACAATTACCGGGATTTTGCGCGTGGTCTTACGTCGGTATTCATCGAAAGCGGAATTCACGTCGACCATCTTATTGTAAAGGCGTGTCCGCTCCGGTTCTTGAGCAACCTTCGCCTCGGCTTGAAACTTTTCCGTTCCAACTTCAACAATGACCCACGGGTGGGACAGAAGGTTGTAATACCAATCCGGGTTGGTTGGCGCTCCACCTTTGGATGCGATCACTACCAGGCGGCCATCATCCTTCACATAGGCAGCCGGGTTAATCCGCTCCTGTCCGCTTTTGGCTCCTTTGGTGTGCAGGAGAAGCAGCGTCTTGCCCTCGAACCGCCCGCCCACCTTGCCCTCGTTTGCCCTAAACTCTTCAATGATTCTCTTGTTTCGCTCGTTAACTTCACTCATATCGATCTCCTTATCCACATTTTCGATGCCATAAAATCAGCAACTCTTACCGATTCATGCGGTTAGAACGGTCTCCGGCCTGAGGTCAGCAGGACTGTTTTGGGGGCGGATTTTATGTTGCCGCTGACTGTTGATTTTGCATCTGATTTATGCTACCCTGAATGCGTTCGGAAATCATCACAAGGAGAGAGACATGGCAACTGTTCCCGGGATTGATGTCTCGTATTGGGATTCAGGGATTGACTGGCCGAAGGTCCGCGCGACGGGGCAGCGCTTTGTATTCATGAAGGCAACTGAGGGCGACTTCTATGCGGATCCCACTTTCGACGGCAACTGGGCCGGCGCCAAATCGGCAGGACTCTTGCGAGGGGCCTATCACTTCTTCCGCTGCAATGTGGACCCAAAGAAGCAGGCGGCGAAATTCATTGATTGTGTCAATTCAGTCAACGACAATGGCGAGCTGCCTCCCGTTCTGGACATCGAAACCAATGACGGGCAAACCAAGGAAAAGATCGTGGCCAATGCCAGGATCTGGCTGGATCTGGTCGAGGCTGAATACGGGAAAAAGCCCGTTATTTATTCAGGTCAATATTTCCTGCAGGATTATTTCTCTGTAGCCGGCGGCGGACCCCCAACGTGGGCCAAAGACTATCCGCTCTGGCTGGCGCAGTATCCCAATCAATATTCCCCCGGCATGACTCCGTATCTTCCCCAGGGCTGGTTTAAGTGGGCGATCTGGCAATACACGGACAAGGGTCAGGTCAATGGCATTAATGCTGCTGTCGATATGAATGTCTTCAACGGAACGCTGGAGGAGCTATATAAATTCGCGGGCGCCAAGATGGCTATCCAGCTGCCCAAGAACCATCAGGTGTCCAACGGCGATACGTTCGAGTCGATTGCCAACCAGTATGGGGTTACGGTCCGTGAGCTGGTGAGTGCAAATCCGCAGCTCTTGAAGAAAGGCGAAATGCTCACGATTCCGGTCGCTGTGGCGATTCCTCAGGAAACGGGATCAGGTTCAGGGTCCCAGAAGGGAAGCGGTTCTTCCGCCACCATGCCGCAAAAGACATACACCGTCAAATCCGGCGACACACTTTCATTGATTGCCATCAAGTTCGGGAAGACGGTCGCCGAGATCGCGTCGCTCAATAACCTTGCCAACCCAAATCAAATCAAGTCCGGACAGGTCCTAAAGATACCGTAGATGCGGGAGTTTGTATCATCGTCCTTTCTTATTCGTACGCATAAATCAATCGTTTTATAAGGAGCAAAAAATGGATTACGTGCTTGGTGTTGACGTTCATTCCGTGAACAACCCCGGTGATCGCTCGACGGATCCAAATGCCATCGCGGCGAATTGGAAGGCCGTCTACGATACGGGCGTGAGGTTTGCCTTTATAAAAGCAACCGAGAACATTTATGAAGACCGGGTGTACAGTCCCGAAAGGAAAATGTACATCAATGGGTTTGCAGAACGATGGCGGTATGCCAGGGAAGCAGGTCTGCTGCGCGGGCCGTACCATTTTCTGCATCCCGAGTTGAACAACATGGCCGATCAGGCAAACGCGTTCATCCAGGTGGTCGGTGCCGACAAAGGTGAATTGCCCCCCGTTTTGGATCTTGAGACAGACTCAAAGAACTGGCCGATCGGTAAAGTCTTAATGTCACGCATTAAGGAATGGCTGGATCGCGTGGAAGCTGGGTTCGGTCGTAAGCCCATCATTTATACAAGGAACAATATTCTCCAGGTCCACGGAATTCTGAACGCGCCCTGGGGTATGGACTACCCTCTGTGGCTCGCGCAATATCCGTGGATGCCGGGCACGACGCAGGAGTACCATGATCCCCGCACCCCGCCGCAGTGGAGCGGGACATTTCCGACACAGCCGGCAGGGTATCAGCCCTGGAAGTTCTGGCAGTTCACCGCGCATGGCGTGGTCAATGGATTTGGCGGTGAAAACGTGGATGTTGATCTGTTCAAAGGCTCATACGCGGACCTGCTGGCCTGGGCAGGCCTCGCCAGTGCACCCAAGCCAGATGTGACAACTCCCGTGGAACCAAATAAGCCAGGCGTGGTAATCCCGGCCACTCAGCCATACATTGTTCTCCCTGGAGACACCCTGGTATCTATTGCCGCGAAAGTCAATATTGCTCTGACTCAACTTCTTGAATTGAACAATGATGTGCTGCTCAAGCCGAACATGCAGCTCAAGATCCCCGGTACCGCCGCTTCACAACCACAGCCAAACGGTGGGAGTGATGGTTCTGGAGGGGTCGCCACGATGCCAGCCACCTTTGACTACATAGTTAAATCAAACGATACCCTGGGTGGAATTGCGCTCCAATTCCGCACTACAGTGGATGCGATCATGGCTCTCAATTCCCAGATCAAGAATCGGAACATCATTGTGGAAGGCTGGGTATTGAAGATTCCCAAGGCTTGAAAAAGGAATTGTCCACTTTAAATAGAAACTGGCGATCGCATGACCGCCAGTTTCTATTTAAAATCTTCTTTATCCTACGGATACACTCTTTTGATCGTCCTCGGGAACGGTATCGCCTCGCGGATGTGTTCGATGCCGCAGATCCAGGCCGTGACGCGTTCTACTCCCATGCCAAATCCTGAGTGGGGTACAGAGCCGTACTTGCGCAACTCCAGGTACCACTTGAACGCTTCTTCGGGCAGACCCTGTTCATGAATGCGTTTCAGCAAAAGGTCATGGTCCGAAATACGTTCGGAGCCGCCGCAGATTTCCCCGTAGCCCTCCGGCGCCAGCAAATCCACGGACTTGCAGACTTCAGGCCGCCCCGGCCACGGTTCCATGTAAAATGCCTTGACCGCCGTGGGATAGCCATAGACAAAGACGGGCTTGTCGTAGCGTTGGGTGATCTCCGTCTCATGGGGCGCGCCGAAGTCCATACCCCATTCAAATTTGAGCAAATCCTTCTTTTCAGGATCGGTCTCTTTTTCGTGAAGCTCGATCAGCAGTTTCGCGGCATCATCGTACGAGATGCGCGGGAACGGCGCGGCGATATTCTCCAGCTTTGAGACGTCACGCCCCAGGGACTTTAGCTCCGCCTGGCAATCCCGCAGCACAGTCTGGACGATATGGCTGATGAGGCCTTCTTCGACTTCCATCAACCCGTCAAGATCGCAGAAGGCAATCTCGGGTTCCAGCATCCAGAACTCCGTCAGGTGGCGGCGTGTCTTCGATTTTTCCGCGCGGAAGGTCGGCCCAAAGCAGTAGACCTTGCCAAACGAGAAAATGTTGGCCTCGTTATAAAGCTGACCCGTCTGCGCGAGGTAGGCAAAGCCTTCATCGAAGTATGGTGTTTCGAAGAGAGTGGTCGTTCCTTCAGCAGCGGCAGGGGTCAGGATAGGTGTATCGAGGTTGAAGAAACCGTTGCTATCAAGGTATTCGCGCACTGCCGACATGACCTTCACGCGGATTTTCAGAATCGCCCACTGACTCGGCATCCGAATCCACAGGTGGCGATGATCGAGCGCAAAGTCCACGCCGTGATCCTTGAGCGACATTGGATAATCAATATCCGCGGCTTGAACAACCTTCAATTCTTTGATACCCACTTCATATCCACCAGGGATACCGGGCGCACGCTTGTCCTCGCGCACTGAGCCTGTGACGATCACGGATGACTCCTGCGGAATGCGCATGATCTGCTCGAAGAGCTCCGGCGCCAGGTCGCCTTTGAAAGCCACACACTGTGCGAAGCCTGTCCCATCACGGACGAGCAGGAAACACAGCTTGCCTTTATCAGTCCGGTTGTAAACCCAGCCCTGGAGGGCGATTTCCTCACCCACATGTTTGGATAATTCCGAAACGCGAACAACTTCTGCCATGGTTTTCTCCTCAGGAGCAGCCGGTGGTCGAGTAGCCCAAAATGTACTTGACGGGGCGTACCGAGACCACCAGGTTTCAAGCAATCTCTTATTTACATTTAACTGTTGGTCTCGATACGCCTTCGGCTGTGCCTCAGGCTACTCGACCAACGTGTCTACTTGTCTACTATTCTAATATGCAACTCTTTCAACTGCTTCGGTTCCACTTCCGAAGGCGCATCGGCCATTACATCACGGCCGGCCTGGTTCTTCGGGAAGGCAATTACTTCGCGAATGTTCGGCTCGTCGGCCAGCAGCATCACGAGGCGGTCAATGCCGGGAGCCATGCCACCGTGCGGCGGCGCGCCATACTCGAACGCTTCGAGCATGTGGCCAAACTTTGCCTGAATATCTTCGTCCTTCAAGCCAAGCATTTGGAACATCTTCATCTGAATGTCGCGCCGATGGATACGGATCGAACCCGACGCCATTTCATAGCCGTTACAAACCATATCATACGCGTCTGACAGAACCTCGCCGGGGTTGGTTTCGAACTTAGGCAGGTCTTCCATCTTCGGCATCGTGAACGGATGATGTTCGGCGTCCCATTTTTGCTCTTCCTCATTCCACGAAAAGAAAGGGAAGTCCACGATCCATGCGAAGGCCATCACATCTTTGTCAGCCAGGCCAAGTTTATCGCGGAAGATGACGCGCAAACCGCCAAGAACTTTATTGACCACCGCGCGTTCGTCGGCGGCAATCAGGATAAGGTCGCCGTCCTGCGCGCCGGTCAATTTTTTGACTTCCTCCACCTCTTCCGCTTTGACGAATTTCGCGGCGGTGCCTTTCAGGCCTTCGGCTGCCACCGCTAAAGTAGCCAACCCTTTCGCCCCGAATCCTTTCGCGGACTCGGTCAACTCATCCACTTCGCGGCGGGTCATGGAGGCACTGCCAGGGGCGACAATGCACTTTATTAAGCCACCAGCTTTCAGGGCAGATTGAAATACGCGGAATTCGCTCGCCTTGAAAACCTCGGTCAAGTCGTAGAGCTCCATCCCAAAGCGCAGGTCAGGTTTATCCGTTCCAAATCTTTCCATCGCTTCCTTATAAGAAAGCTTCGGCCAGGGTTTGAACATCAACTTCTTGCGCGGCGCGACCGCGGGAATCATCTCCGTATACAAGCCTTCGACCATTGCCAGGACATCGTCGCGGTGAACGAAGGACATTTCAAGATCGAGCTGCGTGAACTCAGGCTGGCGGTCGCCGCGCAGGTCTTCGTCGCGGAAGCAGCGCGCGATCTGGAAGTAGCGGTCCATGCCTGCAACCATCAACAACTGTTTGAGCTGCTGCGGGGACTGGGGCAGGGCATAGAAGTAACCGGGATATAGGCGTGACGGAACGAGATAGTCGCGTGCGCCTTCTGGTGTAGCTTTGAACAGGATGGGCGTTTCGATTTCTATGAAATCCTGCTGGTCCATGTAGTCGCGCATGAACTTGATCACGCGGTGGCGCAGGATCATGTTCCGCGTCATCTTCTCGCGGCGCAGGTCGAGATAACGATATTTCAGGCGCGTATTTTCATCGGGCAGGTCACTGTCGTCGCTGACCATCATCGGAAGCGTCTTTGCGGGATTGAGGATCTTTACTTCCTGTGCGACGACTTCCACTTCGCCGGTTGCCATCTTCGGGTTTTCCATTCCTTCTGGCCGCCTGCGGGCGAGCCCTGCAATCTGCAACACCCACTCGAAGCGGACGCTCGCCAACTGATCGAGGGTCTCTTTCGGCAGATCGGGATTGAAAACAACTTGAATAAGTCCGTAGCGGTCGCGTAGATCCACAAAAATGACCCCGCCATGGTCGCGGCGGCGATGAACCCAGCCCGCAATGGTGACAGTCTGCCCCACGTGACTGGCGCGTAATTCGCCACAAGTATGAGTTTTGTACATAACGCCTCCGAAATTCTCTAAACACGAAGGGCACAACACTTCCACCTGCATGCAAGTGCAGGCGAGACCACTAAGGTTTGGAGAGAAGCACGACGAGAGGACTTCTTTTAGATTTTCCTTCGTGCGCTTCGTGTCCTTTGTGTTTAGTTCCTGACAAAATAAATCGCCCTTCGCGTCCTTCGACTTGCTCAGGACCGTTGGGCGATTTGTTTTGACCTTCGTTACTTCATCAACCAGCAAAGCTTCGCCCAACGACCCTGGGGTCATCATTATTGTTATTATTATCGTTGGCGAAGAGCGGTTGGCTTTCCATAGGTTGGCGGCATTATAGCACAGGAGATTTATTTTGTATCTATTTTCGTCTTGCCCACCACCAGCCAAACCCGGCTGCGAGGGCAAATGCAAGGCCAATATCCAGGGCAAGAACGCTGGTGGAAAATTCATACCGGTAGGCAAATCCACCCTTTTCATAGAATTGGAAGGGAAACCCTCCGCGGACAATATCGTCCGCGCGGGCAGAGACGCCAAAGACGGCAGGCAGGCCGCACTCTGACATCAGATGGGCTGTGAGCAGATTGATCCCAACGCAGAGGAGGAAGGCTGCGAGAAATCCGATCACGAATTTTTTTGTGTTCATAACTACATCGGCTACTTCTGAATCCGATCTGCCATCTCATCGAGTTTTCCCACTTCCTCCTCGGTCAACTTCCAGCCTGCACCACCTGCATTATCGAGAGCCTGTGCCGCATTCTTTGCACCGGGAATGGGAAGTGTACCTTTGCAGATCAACCAGTTCAAGGCCACCTGTCCATTGGTCTTACCACCATGATCCTGACCGATCTCTGTCATCAGTTTGATAAGGGGGGAAATTTTTGGAAGCACGCTGGCGTACGTGCCGCCGCGTACACCCCGCGGAGGATTCTGAGGCGAGTACTTTCCCGTGAGCACCCCCTTTTCAAGAGGAGAGTACGCGATCAGGCGGATGCCCAGCTCCTTGCACCGCGCGAGCAGACCATTTTTCTCCACTGTACGGTTCAAGAGACTGTAGTGTACCTGATTGGATGCCAGCGGAATCCCATGCTGTGCCAGCCTGGAGTAGGCACGCAACATCTGGGTCTGCGAAAAGTTTGAGATACCTACCGTGCGTGTTAGCCCCTGTTTCACACATTCCAACATTCCTTCCATCATGGTTTCCGGGCTGAGGAGCGGACTCGACCAATGGATCTGGTACAGGTCCACGCTTTCGACGCCGATGCGCTCGAGGCTTGCTTTCAGGGCACGCGGAATAAAGCCTTTATTGAAGCGCCAGGGCCATGGAAAGAACTTTGTCGCAATCAGAACAGGTTGTTCGGTTTCTTTCAGAAATTTTCCAAGGAGTCTTTCGGAGCGGCCAGAGCCATAAACCTCTGCTGTATCAATGAAGCGCAGCCCCTGACTGAGGGAAACGTCGAACGCTTCGCGGATATCTTTATCCGTGTGGGTTTCACCATAACTCCACATGACCCTGTCTCCCCACTGCCAGGCACCGAGGCCCATTTCGATGGCGTGCAAGAACCTCGTTTCACTGCTGATTTCGGTCATGAGACCCTCCAGGTTCAGGATGCCTGATTCTATCTTAAAAATTTGCCCGCGCCCTTAATTCAGGTTACAATCGGCTTCACTAAATTGATTCAGAACTAATGGAACGCAAGACCCCCACCCGGCCTCCCCCAAATCCGAAAGGGAGACTTTGGATGCCAACCCAAATCTCGGTATCGGATTTGGGGGAGGTGGCACGAAGTGACAGAGGGGGTAGGGTCTGGCGCTCCCTCAGTTCTGGGGAGGTTCCCGTGGTTTCCAATCTCAATGCGCGGGATGTAGAACCCGCATTTGACCTGTCCCGCCGGCTGGGTCTGACCTTTTCCAATATTTCCCTGTTGACGCGCGCTCTCACGCACCGTTCCTACGTCAACGAGCATCCTGAGGCAATCGAGGATAATGAGCGTCTCGAATTTCTCGGCGATGCCGTGCTGGATTTCATTGTTGGAGCGTGGGTCTACCATCGCTTCCCTGAAATGCCTGAAGGGGATTTGACGAAGATGCGCTCTGCTTTGGTCCGAAATGACCAACTTGCAGTCTTCGCCCGGAACATGGATCTGGGACGCGCGATCCGGCTCGGACGAGGGGAGTCGTCTTCCGGCGGCTTTCAGCGTGACAATTTGCTGGGTTCGGCTTTCGAAGCGCTGATCGGCGCCTTGTATTTGGAATCAGGCCTCAGGGCGGTCGAAGCGTTTGTCAATCCGATGCTGGAAGAAGCTCGGGAATCTGTCCTCGATGCCATCCACGATCCGAAAAGCCAGTTGCAGGAATGGGCACAGTCAGAACGACTGGGCACACCGCGCTACAAGACCGTCAATTCGACGGGACCTGACCATGCGCGCATCTTCGAAGTGGAAGTGGAGATCGGCGGCCAGGTGAAGGGACGCGGGGCAGGCTCGAGCAAGGCCGCTGCCGAACACGCTGCCGCACAGAACGCGCTCGATCAGTTGGATGTGATGTGAATCCGGCGGTCGAGTAGGCCGAATGTTCTTTGAGGCCTTATCGAGACCAACACTTACTTACAAATAAAGATTATCCTGAAAATGGTGGTCTCGACGCAAGGCGCTCGACCACCGGGTATAAAAATCATCAATGCCTCTTCGTCTAAAGTCTCTCGAACTACAAGGATATAAAACTTTTGCCTCGCGAACCGTGTTCGAATTCGCGAGCGGGATCACCGCGATCGTTGGGCCAAATGGCTCGGGCAAGTCAAACGTGGCCGATTCGCTGCGCTGGGTGTTGGGCGAGCAGTCCTATGGCCTCCTGCGCGGCAAGAAGACCGAAGACATGATCTTCTCCGGCTCAGAGCATCGACCGCGGGCCGGCATGGCGCAGGCGACCATCACCTTCGATAACACGGATATGTGGCTGCCCGTGGACTTCTCCGAGGTGGCTCTGGCGCGGTTCGCACACCGTGATGGGCGCAACGAGTATTTGTTGAACGCGCAGCACGTCCGCTTGCGCGAGATCAACGAGCTTCTGTCGCAGGCTGGCTTGAGTGAGCGCACGTACACGATCCTCGGCCAGGGCATGGTGGATGCCTCTCTGGCGCTCAAAGCTGACGAACGCCGCCGTCTCTTTGAGGAAGCCGCGGGCGTGGGACTTTACCGCAGCCGCCGCGAAGAGGCATTGAAACGACTCGAAAATACGGAACGCAACCTCGAACGCGTGCTCGACATCATGGCCGAGTTGGAACCGCGCCTGCGCAGTCTGGAGCGTCAGGCCAGGCGTGCCATTGAACATGCGCGCGCACAGGATGAATTGAAGGTCGTGCTGCGTGAGTGGTATGGCTACCACTGGCACCGCGCCCAGCGCGAAGTGACAGACATGCATGAGGCTGTCCGTGCCCAGGAGACGCGTGTGGTTGCGGCGCGCGAAGTGCAGGAAAAGGCACAAGCGGAATATACAAACTTCCGCGAGAGACTCTCCGGATTACGCGCTGAACTAAATACGTATCACCGGCAATCGGCGGAGCTGCATAATCAGAGCGAATCAATCTCACGTGAGCTGGCTGTGCTCGAAGAACGCCGCCGCTCTCTGACTGCGGCGCAGGCGACCATCCTTTCGGATCAGGAAGCTGCCATGGACGAGTTGCGCCTCGCCGGCGAGCGCTTTGCAGAAGCTGAACAGGAAGTGAGCCGTGTTCAATCGGAACACGATGAGGCGAAATCGCAGTTGGTCAATGTGCAAAGCGCCTTGCAGGCACGTCAGGCGATACGCGGGGAACTCGATGAGCAATTGGCAGGCGCGCGCAGCGAGATCGAATCCCTCAGTCAGCAGCGCGCCGAAACACAGGCCCGCATTGATGAGTTGAAAGCCCGCCTCGAGTCACAACAGCAGAAGCTGGAACAAACGAAACAGGCGATTTCATTGGCTGAGGCCGCGGCGCAGAAGGCGCGCGAGCTTTATGAATCCGCACGTAAACAGCGCGAGGGAGCAGATACCGCGCTCAAACAGACGGAAGCAGCGCTGGAAGAAAAAAGAAAAGAGGTGGAGCGCATCGAAGGGGAGCGTCGCGCAGCCATCGAAACACGCGCGAAACATGAAGCCGAACATTCCCGTTTGAAGGCGGAACTCGAAGTGCTTGAACAGGCAGAACAATCACTGGCCGGGTATGCCGAAGGTGCGCGTTTCCTGCTGGATGCCGCGCGCAACAATCAACTTAAAGCACGCGGCGCGTTCAGCGCGGCACTGGATGTACCGGCGGAGCTTGAGATCGCCATTGCCGCGGCGCTTGGCGATACGCTCGATGCAGTGCTGCTCGACGCAGATGATCTTGAAGATGTCATGCGCGCCCTCGAGGCCGAGAATGCCGGACGCGCAGCGCTGCTCCCCCTCAATGGCGCTGATCAAAATTCCTTGAACGCGCCATTTGATCCGAACGTTGTAGGCGTTGCGTGCGATTTGGTGAGCGCGCCGGACGAACTGCAGAACGCCGTGCGGCTGATGCTTGGGCACACGGTCATTGTCCACGACCGCGCGACCGCACGCAGGTTGATCAAGGATTTGCCGCCTCATGCGCGCGTGGTGACGCTGCGTGGGGAAGTCTTCCGTGGGGACGGCCTGGTCATTGCTGGCAAAACCGCTTCCTCCTCGACCCTGAGCCGGCCGCGCCAGGAACGAGAGTTGGACTCGGCCCTGACCGGACTCGTCGCGCGGCTCCACGTCTATAACGAGACCGTGGAGCAACTGTCGAATCAACTGGCAGACGCGAAGCGCGAGCTGTTGCAGGCCGAGATCGAGGCGCGCGAAGCCCGTGTCAGAGTGGGGGAGATCCAGGAGATCGAGCAGCAGGCCGGCCTGGAGTCTGAATCCGCCCGGCGAGGGTTGGAGTGGCAGAAGAATCAACTGGGTCAGTTGGAAGCTGAGGCGCAGGAAGCTGTTTCCATCCACACAAAGTTAACCGAGACTCAAGCCGAGGTCGAAAACAGATCCGCAGAAGCGCAGAGGCAGTTGAAATCTGTCAACGCGAAGCAGGCTGAGATTTCGGTCGACGAGCTGCAGGAACAACTGTCATACTGGGGAACGAGGGTTGCGGTTGCAGAACAGAGCGTGGCGTCGATGCTTTCGAGGAAAGAAGAAAGAAGCAGAGAGATCACGCGGCTCGACATGCGGCGTGTTGAGCTTGCGTCACGTCTGCGTGAGATCGATGCAACTCTGAGCGTGCTCGACGCAGATAAGAATTCACTGCACGAACGCGAAGGCGCCCTGCATGGTGAGATCGAAAAAATGCGGGTGAGGATCGAGCCATCGGAGAAGGATCTGGAAACGGCTGAACAACAGGAAGCTCATTTGCAGGAGATCGAGGCCAACGCACAGCGCGGGCTGGCACAAGCCGAGCGTCTGCTGGGGCAGGTACAGCTCGATCAAATGCGCAAACAGGAGGCACTGGATAACCTGCGCGAGAAGATCAGCGATGACTTCGGCCTGGTGATGTTCAATTACGCCGAGGATGTTTCCGGCCCGGTGCCTCTGCCCATCGAAGGCATGGTGGAGCAATTGCCGGTCATTACCGAGCTGGACCCAAAGCTGGAGGAACAACTTGCTCATCACCGCACCCTGCTGCGGCGCATGGGACCAATCAACCCGGAGGCCAAGACGGAGTTTGACCAGGAAACGCAGCGATACGAGTTCATGAAGACTCAGGTCGATGATCTGCACAAGGCCGAGGAAGATTTGAAGAAGGTGATCGCCGAACTGGATGAGGTCACCAAGCAGGAATTCTCACGCACGTTCGATGCCGTGGACAAGGAATTCCGCCAGACGTTCGTCCGTCTTTTTGGCGGCGGCTCGGCGCGGCTCTCGTTGACCGACCCGGAAAATCTGGTGGAGACCGGTATCGAGATCGAGGCGCGTTTGCCGGGTCGGCGTGAACAGGGACTGGCGCTGCTCTCCGGCGGAGAAAGAAGTTTGACAGCCATTGCGCTGGTCTTTGCCCTGCTGAAGGTCTCGCCCACGCCGGTCTGCGTGATGGACGAAGTGGACGCCATGCTCGACGAGGCCAACGTGGGCCGCTTCCGTGACCTGCTTGTGGACTTGAGCAAGGACACGCAGTTCATCATCATCACGCACAACCGCAACACCGTACAGGCGGCGGACGTGATCTACGGCATTACGATGGGACGCGACTCGGCCAGTCAGATGATCAGTCTGCGGCTGGACCAGGTGACGGACGAGATGCTGGCGAGAAGTTAGCTATTAGCGGTCAGCAATTAGCTGTTTGCTGTGGAGCGTTGTCCGGGAGGATGGCGCTCTTTGTTTTTAAGAGACAGGTGTCGGAGATTCGTTATCCGGTTGCTTGGAGGAGGACGGGATCGTATAGTTGTTGTGAAGAATATAGGGAGTTGTACAGCTCATTGCTCGCGCTCTTTTGACATATTCAACCTCGCAGCATCGAGAATGAGTGCCTTCAGCGCTGTCTCATCGACAGCCTCGCCTTCGTAGAAGTCAATGGCACGAACCGTTTTGCTATCCAGGCGCGTATTGAAGAGCTTCTTCGGATCCTTCATCCGTGCTCCTTTGGGGAACGTTAGCCGCACGGCGCTCTTGAGCGTGTCTGCTACGCATATGATGCCATCATGCGACCAAACGGGGACTCCCGAGGGTCTGGAGGGTTTCTTCCATTTCACTTCTTCGACCACAGCCGCGTCGGCCTTCTTGATCAGAGCGCGCAGCTGTGATAATTTCTTGCCCCGCCAGTCACCAGGCTCCTGGATGATGGCATCTATCTGTTGAGATGCGGACTTTTCTTTCGGGGAAGGTTTTGTGCTTGCTTTCATTCTCAACTCACTGCTTTCTTCTCTACATGAAAAATCCACTGGACATCTTTACTTCCTTGTCTGCGTCGGCTCAATGAGCATTCCATTTTTCGAGACCGCGGGTTCGGTGCATAGGTTTCGATTAAAGCAACATGGTCTTCGTTCGCCGGACCTGAGCTTCGACATTGCCACTTCGATGCGACGGCTGCGCGTTTCCTGGTTGTTGGTCGCACGTATCCAGCGGAGCCAGTCCCAGTGTGCCATCGCTGTGATTTTCACCCACAGGGCGTTCGCCTGCGGATCGGACGCTAGAGCCTTGTTCAAATCCGCTGGCACATCGGGCTCTGGCCACTCTTTAGACGGCTCAACCGTCAACGTTACCGCACCGCCTGCGTCTATGCCCGTCGCTTCACGCAGGGCAGCGTCGACCCTAAACCAGTGACTTCCCATGCCGTCCGGTTCGAGCACAATTCTAGAACGGAACCCATTAATAGTTCCTTCGACCAATGCCATACCACGCGATGGAAGCTTTGCGCTCGCGCGCTCGGGCAGCCTAAGAATGGTCCAGCCGCCGATTTTAAGCGGTGTAGTTTCAAATCGGATTGTCGACATTCTCTGTTCTTTAGCTTACCGATTTCTTCACGAGCGCGGCGATCTTTGCCTCTTCAGCGTCGGTCAACTTGATCAGGGCAAAACTGGCTGCCCACATATTACCTTCGTCTAGTTTCGCATCAGGCTGGAAGCCGAACGTTGCGTACCTCACGTTGAACTTGCTCGCAGCTTGAAAGAAGCAAATGACCTTGCCATCCTTGTCCGCATATGCCGGCATTCCGTACCAGGTTTTCGGCGAGAGGCTCGGCGCGTTGGCCTTGACGATCTCATGGATCCGTTTGGCCATGGTTTGATCGGATGCCTTCATCTCGGCGATCTTTTCAAACACGGCTTGTTCTGCCTCTTCCTTGCTCGCAGCCGCCTTCCTCTCTTTGAGGGTTTCCTTCATGGCCGCTATTTCTTCAGCCGATAATCCTTGGTTCGCCTTGCTGCTTGTCGTGGTGCGCTTGGCAGACTTTTTCGTATCTGACTTTGGGCTCATGGAAATCTCCTTATCTAATTTGGGGTTGTTTTGACACCTTGCCTATAAACAAATTTACCTTTATAATAAAGATACTTGAAAACAAAGATAATGTCAAGGGTATCTCTATGACAAACTTCACAAAGGCAGACTTGAAGAAACGAGCCCTGATGGCAGTAAGGGATTATGGCGTTAATTTGACGCAGTTCCGAAACGCCATAAGTGAATGGGCAGGACTCAACGTAACCGACATGGAATGTCTCAGGCTTCTATTTCAAAAAGGCATTGCCACACCATCTGAACTTGCCAGGCATACGGGTCTTACTTCTGGTGCAACCACTGCCATGCTTGATCGGCTCGAAAAGGCCGGATTAATTGAGCGCCGACCCAATCCCGATGATCGCCGCGGGACCCTGATCGCTCCTGCAAAATCGGGTGCCGAAAAAGCTGCTTCATGGTTTGAATCGGCGAGAAAGGCACAGGACGAATTGATTTCAAGTTACTCGGAAAGTGAACTTGAAATCATTGCTGATGTCTTTGAACGATTTACAAAACTATGGGATCGGGAACGCGAGAAGATACAAAAAAATCCGTAGAAGCGGATCGCGTCACATCATTATCCATTTCTTGAAGAGAGAAACGCAGGAGTTCCTCGCTTCTTCCGCCTGTGTATCAAACCATAAGAACGGGGTGACCGTTTTCATGTCTAAAGTCTCCTTTTGTTTTTTGGTGTTGTCTCGCCCCGCCCCCCGGGGATAAAATTGCCTGCGCGTTGACGCAGCAGCGGCTCCGAAATCGCCTTTACATCCAATTTGCGGGCTCCAAGAAACGTGACGAACCGACCAAACCCGCGCGCCAGAGCCTCCGCGAATGACTCGTCTTTGCCCAAAACCTTCTCCTCCAACCACAAACCCAGAATGACAAATGTATTTGTCGTACGGTCGAATTTGCTGTCAAAACGCGCGACGAGCCGGTCACCCCACAGGATCGGCACCGTGTAATAGCCGAACTTGCGCTGATGCCCGGGCTTGTAGACCTCCCACACATAGTCGAAGCCGAACAAAGTCTTGGCCCGTCCGCGTGCGATGACGTGATCAAGCGGCGCGAGGAAGACGACCTCTTCGGTGGTGGTTGTTTCCAATGGCGCCCATGCCTTCGGTATGCGCCCGGCGCTCAGATCGCGCAGCAGCCTGGCATCGCTTCCGAGCGCGTAGTGCACCGCTTTCCAGCCTTCCACCTCCACCTCGATCAGTTCGCCGTCAGCCAGCATCGTCTCAAGCATTTTCTTTGCCGCGCGGTCAGGCTCGCCGCGGCCGTGATATGAATCGGCTGTACGGTTAATCCGTGACAGGCCGCCGAAGCTGACTTCCTTTTTTACGAGGAAACGATCCGCCTGCTCTTCACTGCTCTCGCGGATCAGGTGCGCAGGTGCAACCTTTTCCGTAAGGGCATAGGCACGCTCGAAGCGGTCGCGGTGATGCGTCATCACGTCGCCGGTGCGCCACAGATAATACAGGGCCAGCGCGCTGTCCTTGCGGCCGCGATAATTTTGCGTTCGTGTGCGCGTCGCCACACCTGTACTGCGCGCAGGCACAAGTGTCTCGACGTCACGGTTGCTCACGACGCCGCGCTCCTGCAATATGACCCGCATTTCGCTGATCGCATCGGCAAGTTCGCGGGCCATGCTGCGAATTCGTGAGTCGCCGTAGCCGCCGTCACGCTCACGGTGCATGATCACGCGCCAGTGTGGCAGTTCGTCCATTGGCCGGACGGCAAGCCAGCCGCCCCAGTCGAAGAACTTGCGCTGCCTGTAAGTCAGGTCCTCCCACATGCCGGGTGTGTAATCGAGCACGCGGCTGTGCAGCGCGATGTCCTGGCTGCGAGCTATGATCTGCAGCGGGTCCAGTTGGAGGTACTCCATCGCCCGCATGGCTTTCTCCGTGCCCCTGAGGCCGCGCCAACGCCGCCCGGGCCACAGGCCCTGCTTGCCAAGGATGAAACGTCGGGCTGTTTCGATGTCAATGCTCAGCATGAGGGCCTATTATAAAGACGCGTGGCCCAGTGTGGAAGGCACACCAGAAAGGATGTAAACTAGGCTCAAACTAATTTCGTCAAAGGAGCCTCATGTCATTGCCAAAATTTACAGCTGCAGATCTTGTGCCCGGGAAGACCTACCATGTCATGACCGCTTTCAAGGATTATGACGGAATCACACATCCTGTTGGCGAAAGCTGGCGTTTTATGAAAAAAGGCTTTCTCCCGGCCGAGGATGGACTCACCCTGATCGTTGATAAGGCCGGGCAGGAGGTCTGGATCCGTCTCCAGTGGCGGGCAGAGGCCCAGGCCGAGATCATCGACAATTTTTCCAGCTTCGTCATAGAGAGCTAAGCTAACACAAAACCGCCCGACTCGATCTGAGTGGGGCGGTTTCATTTCTGACTGTTATCGACGGACGCTAATTATGGTGTCGGCGTCAACGTGGGGGCCTTTGCGGTTTCGGCCTGTGCGGTGTTCGCCTGATTCACCTGCTCGGTCGCCATGGTCGTCAGGTTCGGGTCGGTGGGGACGCGTGTTTTCCAGAAGGCGTCATAGGTCTCCACGCCCAGTTCCTTTTTGGCGCTATCCAGGAAATCGGTGAACGCCTTATTGGTGGCCTGAGAATATTCATCCGCGGTGAGGGGACGATCCTGGCGGGCAATGACCTGGATAATGTGATAGCCGAAATCTGATTTGACCGGGTCACTGATCTGGCCGGGCTGGAGGCTGAACGCGGCTTCTTCAAAAGGCGCCACCATCTTGCCTTTGCCAAACCAGCCGAGATCACCACCATTGACGGCGGAGCCAGAGTCCTGTGAAAGTTCCTTGGCGAGAGCGCCAAAGTCTTCCCCATTCTTGAGACGTTCGACCACTTTCTTGGCGGTGGCTTCGTCGGCTACCAGAATATGCCGTGCCCAGACCTGCTCTTCCGCGTGAGGCACGTCTTTCGTTACATCTGCAAAGAGCTTGTCGTGCAGCAGTTGGTTTTCGAACAGCATGCGATAGTCGGCTTCGGTGATACCGTACTTGGTGAAGGCCTTGGCGGTCTTGTCGAACTGGGCCTGGAAGCCTTCGAGCGTGTAAGGCGTGGCGGTCGGTGTGGGCGTCTCTGTTGGACCCAGCGTGGCGGTCGGCGTTCCGGTTGGTTCAAGGGTGGCAGTCGGCGCGGCCGTTGGGGTATCCGTCGGGGCGGGAGTGCCGGTGGCCGCCCCGCCTTCAGTCGGGGTATCGGAAGGAGTTCCCTCGGTCGGGGTGGAAGCTGCGGGGGTTTCTGTCGGCCCGGGGGTTCCCGTCGCTGCAGGGGTCGCGGAGGGAGTCGGGGTGATCGTCACAAGTTTGAAGGCTTCCGCCGGGATGGTGGGCATGGTCACTTCGGTGGGTGTGACCGTGGGCGTCGGCGTTCCATTCGGGAAGTACTGGTAGACATCCTGAATCATGTGATCTACCTCTTCCTGGCTGACCGTGATGCCGCGTTTGGCCGCTTCCTGACGGATGATCTCCTCATTGACCATTGTATCCAGGACGTTTTGCCCCAGAGTCTGGGAATCATCGAGCGAGCTGGTGATCTGGTCGATCTGTGAAGTTACGTCGAGGCCGAAAGCCTGGTAATACTGCATCTGGCTGTACTGTACCAGCAGCTGCTGGCGCTGCAAGCGGACGCGTGCTTCCCACTGGGCTGACGTGATCTTCACGTCTCCCACTTTGGCAACCGGGCGTTTTGCTTGCAGGTAGTTGAGGTCGAGATATCCATACCCTATGAGCCCGAGCACGACCACGAGAATCCCGATAAAAGCATACAGGATCAAACGCGATTGGCGTCGTTCGCGTTCGAGGCGCGCAATGTGTTTCTTGGTATGGACGACGGGCTTTTTGCCCTGATCGTTTGCCATCTTCTTACTCCTTACTGAGACATCCCTCATCCCCGGCCCTTCCCCCGACAGGGGAAGGGAGTGCCCTCTCCCATTGGGAGAGGGTTAGGGTGAGGGCGCAAATTCACATTATTTCGGGGTATGGATGTGTTTCCATCCCCCCACGAAATCTTTCAGCGATCCAGAAAATCAATCGTTGATGGACGCGCCGGTGAAAGGCAGGATGGCGATCTGGCGCGCCTGTTTAATGGCAGCCGCGACGGCGCGTTGATGCCGTGCGCAGGCACCGGTCTGGCGGCGCGGACGGATCTTGCCTTCTTCAGTGATGTAGCGGCGAAGCAGGTCGGTCTTTTTGTAATCGATCGTCAACTGCTTATCCGCGCAAAATTGACAGAATTTGGGCTTGGCGAAAAATTTGCGGTCGCCTGGGCCGCCGCCTTCGCCCATCTGATTTCTTTCTCTTTCTTCAGCCATTCTTTACTCCAATATTTGAACTGCATCTTATCCGCAGAACAATCACGCACGCTCCCGCTGGGAGTGCGAACAAACCTGTTGATGAACTACCACTGCAACAAACGGACGGTTGCGGTGCCTGTGCCGCAATGTTCTTGAATTGCGGTGCTAGAACGGGAATTCATCCTCCGCCATCGGGGCATCGGCCGCCGGCATCTCACCCTCCTGCGCATGGTTATTGAGACCTGCAGCATCGCGGCGATCACCCAGCATCATCATTTCATTGGCGACGATCTCAACACTGGTATGCTTCTGCCCTTCCTTGTCATCCCAGCGCCGGGTCTGGAGGCGGCCTTCCACGTACACCTGCTGTCCTTTGACGAGGTACTGTTTGCAGATCTCGGCCAGGTTGCCCCATGCGACCACATTGAACCATTCGGTCTCTGCATGGCGCTCGCCATCGGCGCTGTTCCAGGTGCGGCTGACTGCCACACTGAACGTGGTCACCGGGCGGCCCGAGGGCGTGTAACGCATTTCAGGGTCCTTCCCCAGGTGGCCGATGATTTGGACTTTATTCAGGCCTCGACTCATAGTAGTCTCCTTCTATAAAATTATCTCTGCTTAAACAGGTGCTTACCAGAGCCAAACTCACAACAGGGATATTTTACTTTTCGCCTCAAAATGGCGCAATTGTTACAGGGCAGGAAAATTGCGGGCGGCTATCCAACTGCGGACAGCATGTGACGCATGACAGCCTCGTTGAAACGCAGATTGCGTTCCAGCTCAGAGGCAGCAGTGGGATTGAGGGAGATATTCATCAGAACATACTGACCCTCTTTTTGCTTGCGGATGGTGTAGGACATCCTGCGTCGGCCCCAGATATCCACTTTATCCACGCTGCCACCAGAATCACTGATCCAGCCTTTCACCTTCTCGAGCACGCCGTTAAAAGCGGTCTCGTCCAGGTCGGGCTGGACGATGCAAACCAGTTCATATTTGCGCATTGGGAGAACCTCCTTTCCATGGGATGGATCCTGTTCGAGCCGTGGGCAGGCCAGGACCGGAAAGGCACGTATATACGTACCTAGCTTGTCCCCATCTTTGAGGGGATGAGCGGGCGAAGTTTACCACAGAATTTGTGAGAATGTGGACGAAAAGGCGCTTCGCGCAGGACTTTAGGGCTGATTCCGTTTATCGATTTGTTCTTATCCTGTATCCCTCTCCCGCCGTGAGAGGATATCACTCTGGCTGGCTGCTGAACTTATCACGGAATACAAATGGATTCTCAGCCTGATTTGCTCTATACTTTGTCCGGGCATCATCCATTTCCGCACAGACCAGGGACTACCTATGTCAAGATCATCACGCACAGGGACCGTACCGCAGCTCACCCTCCTTGGAAATCGACGCCGCCCCTTTGGGCACAGGTTCTGGATCCTGCTGCCCGGCCTGCTCATGATCCTTTTCGACCTGGGGGTAACGCTCTACTTTCAGCCTCCCGAGTACTGGCAGGCAAGTTATGACCTCACAACGGAGAGAAGTCCAATCGGCATGCTCCTGATGCGTTTTCACCCCGTCGCCTTCTTCGCCTTTATGGCTGGCTACATTGCGGTCTGTGCCGGTCTGGTGCTCTGGCTCCCCTCTCCCTGGCACAGGATCGTCGCCCTGGCCCTCGTAGTGGGACATACCGCCGGTGTGCATAGCTGGCTTGGACACAGGGTTTACTGGGTCATGATCGTGGTGTTCCTCCTGATCTCGGCAGTGACTGTGTTTTCCTGGCAAAAGGCGGGGAGGCGCGACTCAGGCTAGGAACCGGCCCAACCAAACGCATAAGTGATAAGCCTCCTGCAGATTCTTAAGCGGGAGGCTCTGCTTTCCTATCTGAGGGTGGGATCTTCTCTTCTGTGTGCCTGCCAAAGGGGTCCTTTCATAGGCCCGGCGGACGCATGCTTCGACAGGCCCGGCACAAGCTCCCTCCTCAGTGCATGGAAGCCCGGCAGCTGTTCGCAGGGGCTTTACGTATGCCCCTCAGAGCGGCCCCGCATTGCTGTTTCGAAACGGCAGGCAGCCAAACTGGGAGTCAACTGCGAAGAAAGGTCGAACACTTAACAAGACTGAAAACCGAAAACCCTTGCTCGAATTTTTGAATCGTGGATAATGCGAAGAACATCGCTGTCATCATCGCTGCTAAATGGAGGGTCATTGATACCATGCGCCGCCGCACAACATTGCAGTCTATTCTGGATATATTCAGCCCGTTGCGAGCCTTCGCCTTCATCCTGGCGCTGGCTTTTGTTTTCTTTATTGCATCCCTGCCTATTCAAACAACCTCTGCGGGAGTCAAAACGCTCAATGTCGATGCAGCCGGTTCTTGCAAGGATCCTGGCCACTACAATTCCAGCAATTGTTCTGAGATTGCCGATTGTTGCCAAAAGTGGGTGCCGGCCAGCGATCCCCGTTGTACAGATCCGGGTCCGGGGGGTGGATGTTGTTTGAGTTATGGCGAACAGTGTAACGATCCTGATACCCCTCCTTCCCCGCCTGCGATCATTGGAAGTCTCACCTGTGCACAATGGGGTAATAAGGGCTGGTGCGTCAACACATTAAATCTCAATCTCTCGGCATCTGATCCACAAGGGCAATCTGTCATTCTCAGTGGCAACATCAATGGCATTGCCTTCGCTTGTCCCGGCGGGGCGACTTCATGTACTGTACCGATCACGAGTGATGGAACAGGTGTTGCAGCATTTACTGTCACTTCTGCAACAGGCCTCTCGGCAAGCGGATCGATCAACTATGCGCTCGATGCGACCACACCGCAAATTGACGGCAGTGTAAGTGGTACGAGCGGTTCAAACGGCTGGTATGTTTCAGATGTAACGTTATCTGCTTCCGCCAGTGACGCGGCGTCGGGTATCGCGTCCTTTCAATACTCTCTAGATAACGCCACCTGGACTGATTATTCATCCTCGCTCACTCTATCTGATGGTGTTCATACGATTGGCTTTCGCGCTATCGACAATGCTGGCAATCAACGCGAGACAAGTCAAACTCTTAATATTGATACCCTTACCCCAAACCTGGATCTATCTATTACAAGTAGTCCTGGAAGCAACGGTTGGTACCGATCTAATGTCCAGGTCTCCGCTATTGCAAGCGATACAGGTTCAGGCTTAGCCGGCCTGGAATATTCCCTCGATGCAGGCGCCTGGACAGCTTACAGCAGCCCACTTACACTCACAAATGGCACGCATGGCCTATCGGTCCGCGCAATGGATGCGGCGGGAAACGTCACGCAGACAGACCAACAAATCAAAATAGATTCAACCACACCAACAATAAATCTAACTGTCGCCGGCACTACAGGGCTAAGCGGCTGGTACGTCTCTAATGTGGAGGTCAGCGCTTCCGGCGCGGACACCGGATCTGGTCTGGCATCCTTTGACTACTCTCTCAATGATAGCCCCTGGACGCCGTACACAAATGCGCTGCCTTATTCGGATGGCAGATACAGTTTGAAGTTCCGCGCAATGGATATTGCCGGCAATGTCATCGTCACACCCTCACAGACCTATTCCATTGACACAATTCCACCAGCGCTTGATTTACCCGAGTCCACTAAGTTGGGCAAGAGGGTGGAGTATGGCGCAGAGGATATTGGGAGTGGCTTGTCCGCTCTCCGTGTGGTAATCGAAGATGAAGATGAGCGCTGGCCCAAAATTGCCTGGGATGAATATCCAACCGGGACAAAACACCATAGCGATTTTCTCTGGGATGGCAAATTCAAAGACGGCACCAAAGCTCCGGAAGGCCTGTATTATGCAACCCTCAAAGTTAGCGACATTGCCGGTAACGAGAGCAGGCAAACAGCAAGCATCGAGGTGGAAAACAGCCTTTTGACTTTGATCCTTCCGGCATTCAATCCACCGGCAAATACCCCTGTCCCTACCGATGTCTCGCCATCATCAGGAGCAACCAGTTTCGGTGGAGAAACGAACGATGAAATGGGCGATCCCCAAACGGGGAGCTTTACAACTGGGGGCCAAAATAATGAAGTTCATGCCGACAATCTTGGCTCCGTCTCTTTTGGCGCCGAAAGCACTTCAAAAGCAAATGGTACGGATGCCTCGAATATTTTGTGGGGTGTAACAGCCGCGGCTGCCGTGGGTGCTTTTCTTGCTGAGGAGGCTGAAAGGAAGAGAAAAGGTGACGAAGCAGCGCGCCTGGAGCATATCGAAAAAACTGACCGAGGGGATGGATTATCCTATCGGGAGATAGGCAGGGCGTACCAGGCCTCACTTGACAACTTCAGAGCGGTCCTGAAACAAGCGGAAGAAATGGGGTTGTCTGCCCAGGAGGCTGCGAAGCTCAAACAGGACATTATCACGAGTGGAAAGATCGGCGCATCGCTCGGTTCTGTCAGGGTGTACATTCAAGATGAGGAAAGAAAGCGAGCAGAGGAAGAGGCTCAAAGGGCACAGGAATCTGCTCAGAAACAATATGAAGATTGGCTCCGCACTGGCAATAACCCGCCGCCAGGGTATGAAGATGTCACCGATGCAGAACGCGCGGCAATGTACATGCAGACTCCGGAGGTCCAGGCGCGGCTCGAGGCTCAAAGAGCCTGGGAGGCTGAACGCCAGTTTGAGCAATTTCAAGCAAAAGCCGAGGAGGAAGTTCCTGTCCCGCCCGCTAACGCACAGTGGTGGGAGGACACCAAGTCTTTTGTAAATGAGAACATCATTCAGCCATTCAATACATCCATCTTCCAAGTGTATCTCGAGCCAATAGCAGAGAAGAGAAATGATGTTTTAGGGGCTCTCCTCTCGTGGGTAGATACACAGGTCTATCAGCCAGTGGTTGAGCCTGCCTTAGAGAAGTTGGGCGAGTGGACTACAGCGGCCGGTGCATGGGCAAATGAAAAGATCGTCGAGCCTTTTGTTGCTCCTGCACTGCAGAAAGCAATTCAAGGGCTCACTACAGCTGTTTCATGGACAAATGCAAACCTCTATAAGCCATATATACAACCCTGGGTTGAGCAGCAAGTTAAGTCAGCCACAGCCGCCATCGCGTGGGCGAATGAGCATGTGTACCGGCCATATATTGAGCCCGTGGTCTCCGTGGTTAACAAGGAAATTTACCAGCCGTATGCGAAACCACTAATAGAAGCTGCTTCACAGACAACCGCAGCTATCTCTTCCTGGGTAGATGAAAATGTCTATGAACCATTCATTCGGCCCGTCGCAAGTGACATTGTTCAATATGTCTACCAGCCAACGGTCGATAAAGCGACGGCTTGGTGGGATAAGTATGGGGAATGGGTACACAACAGTTTGGATGCAGTGGGTTTAATCCCGGGGCTTGGTGACGTAGCCGATGGTCTCAACGGCTTGATTTACTTGGGCGAAGGACACTACCTGGAAGCTGGCGTTTCTCTCTTGTCCATGATTCCAATCATAGGTGATTTTAGCAAGGCGGGAAAATTGGGTCTCAAGATCGGGGAGGAAGTTCTGGAGGAGGCAGCGGAAAAAGTAGCCAAAGAAGTAGTGGAAGAGGTGGTAGAGAAGGCTGCAAAAGAAACTCTGGAAGAAGCTGCCGAGGAAATTGCAGAAAAAACATTAAGAGAAGCCGGCGAAGAACTGGCCGAAAAGGCGGCAAGAGAATCCCTTGAGGAAGCCGCAGAGAAGACTGTCGAAAAAGCACTAGGCGAAGCTGGGGAGGAATTGACAGGCCGTGCTGTTAAGGAATCGCTGGAGGAAGCATCTGAAAAGGCTGTAAAAGAAGTCAGCCAAGAATTGATTGAGAAAGGAGCTAGGGAAGTTGCAGAAAAGACGGCAAAAGTAACCACAGAAGAAACTATATCAAAGGTAGTTAAAAATACTATTGGGGAGACTTCCTCAACACTAACAAAGGAAGTTTCGGAAACAGTTGCACAACAGGCTACTAAAGAAGTTGTTGGGGAAATTAGTTCCGAAACTACCCACCGTGTGCTGCAAGACGTGGTCGAAGGCAAAGTCTCTAAACTTCCCGCAGACGTAGCAGCAAACTTAACTGATGACAGTGCGAAAGAACTTGCAGAAAAAATATCAAAGGAACTTGGCGGAAAGAAAGTGTGGGTATCAGCGAAGACCGGCTCAATGTATGTGTCCAGCCCTCCACCTGGAGCCTGGGAATTGGTAAAACGACTTAAGGAAACGGATTTGACAAATACCGACGAAGTTGAGAAAATTCTCAGACAAATCGCTGAACTCACTTCGCGTGGCTCGGGAAACCATGTTGTGCTAGGCCCCTTCAAACCAAGGGGAACATTTATTCAAGAGGCACTAGATACTGATGGCGTGTTCTGGGATGTTGGTGACGAACTCTGGGATGCTCTAGAAGATACCGGAGTGGATATGTTCAAACTAAATGATCAGTTTCTGCGCCTACACATAGAGAGAGGAATTGACCGATTTGATGTGATCAATACAAATGTAGCTAAAGTGATAGATGATTTTAATGTTGATCCTCCAAAGGAATGGGAAGAGATTCTCTATAGGGAAAAGGAAATCCTTGACCTTGCATCAATGCCAGATATTCCGTATGAATTGAAAGGAAATTCTTGGACGAGGGTCTCTCAATAGCGGGACCTTATTAGGAGAAACATAATGGAAGAAGCTAAACTTGATAGCGAACTTGAACGAATCCACAAGACTTTTCCCTATTTATGGGAAAGCCATGATTTTCATATCAAGTACTTGACAAGAGATTATGGCTTTTATAATAGGGGATTCATCATAGGTCTGGAAAATAAAGTATGTAAACTGCTTTTCTTGAAAGAAACTAATTCTCCAGTTGATTCAATCTTGGAACGCGTCGGAACAAGGTCTGCATTGTTTAGGCCACCGGATGATTTGTTTTCAAGCACAGATGGTTGGTATTCACTAACTGGACTTATCTATTGGCTCAGTGGCATTCAGTGTGAACGCGACAAGAATGTAGATCAGGACTTGGAAAACGTCAGCCAATATCTCAGACTTCATATAGACAAGGTTCTTGAATTGTTTAGATCTCCCGACGAATTTGACAACAAGTTGAATTACTATCGAAACTTGTATAAAGACAAACAGATCACCGTAGAGAAAATCCGAGATGAGCGGGCGAGATTGCATGCGCTGGGGAAAGACTCATCACTTGAGGCGGTAATTGCCAGTCTGCGTGGAGCGAAGAAATGAACAACCCGGGTATTGATCTCCTAACTTGGGAGCGGCTACGGAAGAAGTGGGCTGAACTTCAATCAGCCGGACACAAATTAGAAATCGAATTTCGCCTAGTTGCTGATCCAAAAGATGAAAACAACATTCTGGCAATTGATGTGATTCAACATATCAATAATGATCTCATTACCGAAACCGTGCAGCGAAAGCCCGGTGAGGCATATGCAGCGTTGGGCATCACCGGCCTCTCGATGGAACGCATTACTCAGGTATACAAAGAAATGATGCATGAGTTGCATAGTCGTATGGGACAGCGCGATTCAGACTTGATTGTAACTATGTCTCCAGGTTCTTCCACATCAGGAGAGGTAAGGGGATATATGGAGCAAGGTAATGCCGGCCGGACGAATACTGTGTCCGTCAATTATCGACATTATTATGTGCTCAACGCGCTAGGGGAGAATATGGCGGAATTGGTGGGAGATAGTTGGACTATGGTCAAAGCTGTCTATCGTTCAGATGCACTGGAATTCTATTTTGAATATTAGGACAATAAGGATGAACGTAGATTTTCGAAAGAATCGTTCTTACACTATAACTGAGATAGGATTAAATGTGCACACCTTTCTTAGAAAAAATTCCCTCTCGATCTCCCTGCTATTGCTGCTGATTATTTTGATCTCCGCATGGCGATTCCCATCGGTTACCTCAATACTTGCGGTTAGCCTCCTCCTTTTCAGCATTGCCATAGCCATTTCATCGATCCTGGAAAAACATGAAGCAACTCCTCCGGAAGAGATGCGCCGTAAGATCGCGAAAGATATCATAATTCTTATGGTCTCGATCATTGTCGCTGTTACCGTGGGAGGAATCGTAGGTCAGTTTGTCGGGATTCACGCCCAGGGATACGCCAGGATTCACTGGCCAGGCCTTGACATGACTGCCGGCCTTCTGGCGGCGGTCCTTGCTGCCTTTGTGACAGGATTTTTCATTCGCCGGGGTATCTTGAAGGCCACGCGTTCCTGAGACAAGATATTTCGGACGTCCTCTGAACGGAATTGGGGAAAGCATACAGGAACAACCGCTGCGCGGCTTCCTGACAGGTCACTGGCTACTGACCCCTGTTGACTGATTCCCACCATCCCAGCAACTCACTGAACGCCAGGCTCGGCAGCGCATCTCCCTGCCGGCCCGAATTCCACGTAATGATCAGATCCCTTTTGGCGCGGGTGAGGCCTACGTAAAACAGGCGCAGGCGTTCCTTCACATAATCCAGCCGCGACTGCAGCGTGGCCGCGCCTTCCTCGTACCATTCGTATTCGCTGTTCGACTCGAGCGCAGTCAACTGTGCCAGCGCCTCGGCCTCCAGGTTCAACCCGCCGCGGATGAACCACTTCTCCGAAATAAAACGGTCATTCGGCATGTTGGAGGGGAAGTCATAATTATTGGCCGACATCAAATACACACGGTCCCACTCCAGCCCCTTGGCCTTGTGCATTGTCGTCACCACCACCTTGCCGCGGTAGCGCTCCGGGTCGAAGCCTGAATCATCGGATGAGAAGCCGATGAAGCGCCGTTCGTTCTTAGCGATCACTGCCAGCTCCGACGTCAACTCCGGCAGGCGCCAATCCGGATGATCATCTGCAGCGCGACGCAGTACGAGCGCCAGCTTATGCGAGAGGGCCAGGTCCGCGGCGTCGGTGAAGACATCCTGTGTCAGCGTCAGCACCAATTGATCGATGGGAAGCGTGACCGCGCTCAACCAGCGCTGGACATAGACGCGGAAATCCTTCAATTCCTGGATGACTTCGTCCGCTCCTTCCTCGCTGACAGTTGACAGCCAGTCCCTGGACTCCCCTCGCCCTTTGGGAGCCCCCTTCGGGGATGATAAGGGGTAGGGGGTGAGGGGCGCGATGTAATTCTCCACGTTCGTCATTTTGCGCAACAAATTTGATGTCGTTGCGAGGAGCGTTTGCCGCGACGAAGCAACCCCTTCATCAACGGGAGATTGCTTCGGGCTACGCCCTCGCAATGACATGCCATCGCGCCAATCGCGCCTCCAAACCTGATATGCCTTTGACAGTTTCCCCGCGGACTGCGGCTCTGCCAGATACGAGAGCAAATAGTTCAACGCTCCTGCTGCGGCGCGCGTATTTGCCGTGGAGGAGATCAATTCAACGGTGTCAATCCCGCGCCTCCTCAGTGCATCGTTGACTTCGATGCCGCGTGTATTGCGCGGGACAAGGATGGCGATGGTTGGCTTTTCTTCATCGGGAAAACCCTTCACCGAATCCAACAATCCCTTGACCGATTTCACCACCGCTTCCAATTCCTCTTCGGGCGTGAACTTCTTGCTGATCAGCCGAACTGCCTCTGGATTATCAGGCGGGTTCAGTGGCTCGTATCCCTCCGGCACAGGCTCGATATGTGGCAGGGACAATGCTGTTTGCGCCCGCGCTTCGGGGTGCGACGTCATGACCCAATCAATCAAATGGTTTGCCATTTGCATGATGGATGGCTGTGAGCGCCCTGACTCAGGCATGTCCGCATGGTTGTATTTGCGGATGAACTCACGCAGCAACTCAGGATCTGCGGTTGTGAATGTTTCGAAGATCGCTTGATTGGGGTCACCAACTCGGACCCAGTTGCCACCATCACCGGCAAGCAACTGAAGAATCCTTTGTTGTGAGAGACTCGAATCCTGCGCTTCATCTTCCAAAATAAAGGGATGCCGGTAGCGCAATCGCTCCAGATATTCATCATCGTTTTCGAGCAACGTCAATGCCAGACGGATCAAGTCATCAAAGTCCACGGCGCCGCGATAAGCGAGGGCGCGCTGATAGTCCGCGTAGATGCTGTAGCCAAGTTCGGCGAGAGGCAGCGGGGCGGGGGCTGAATCCAGCTTGGCGCGCAGGCTTTCGGGAGTCAGGAGACGGTCTTTCGAGGAACGGATAAATGCCAGGGCCAGCGAGTCCACCAGATCCGGCAATTGCTCGCGGCCGACCCAGTCCCGCTTCTGATTGTCGAGGGCGGGGTCAAGATAATCATCCAACGAATGCGATGCCAGCCACGCATTGACCGACTCGCGGCGGATAAAGCCCGCCTCGCGTTCGTCGATGATGCTGAAGCGCTCGTCGAGACCCACGCGGGCCGGTTTCTCGCGGACGATGTCATGCGCCAGCCCATGCAGTGTGCGGACGCGGTAGCGGTACAGCGCCTGGAGAGGATTATCGAAGAAGCGTTTGATGCGCGCTTCGAAGTTGTCCACCGCGGAGTTGACGAGGGTCACGATCAACACTTCCTGCTCATCCTGGAGTGTCCCGCTTTGAATGATTTGCGCGGCGAGCGCAGAGAGAATGTGCGTCTTCCCCGCGCCAGGGACCGCGGCAATACCGAGATGCCCGCCGCGATAGCGGAGGATTTCTTGTTGGGAGGGGCGGAGGTTGAAATTGTTTGGCATGTTGTAACTATGGCCCGCCGTGGGATGAACCCCACGGCTAGGCTTACAAAGACGGCTGAAGCCGCCTAGTCCGCTTTAGCGGGCTTGGTACGCGTAGCACGGTGGTTTATCACCGTGCGGATATGATGAAGCGGAAATTCACGGTTATGGGTGCATTCAATCGCCAATTTTCTCCATCATCGCAATGACCGATCCATCCGCGTGATGTTGTTTCTGATTCTGAATGTATCTTACTATCGTCGGCAGGCCCTTATCACCAAAGGAGAAAACGCCATACTCATCCTGCCAGTGAAATTCGAAATCAGGCCTAACAACGTAATTGACAAAGTGCGAGCTGTTTCCTTTTACATCACCAATGAACTTCGCCGGGGCAATTTTAGGCGGAACCGAAACTGCAAGATGGACATGATCTTCTGTGCCATCAAGGGCATGGACAAATCCTTCCATGGCTTTGACCTTCGCCGCAATTGCGCGATAAAGCTGGGGCTCAACAGCGGAATCGATCAGGCACAGGCGATTCTTGGTGCCCCAGACGAAGTGGTAATAGAGTTTCCAGTATGGCATGTATCATCCCATGAGGCTCATAAGCTATCGTATAAACTTTATTCATCTTTCTTCACGCTCAAATTACTCATGTCAAAAATATAGATTCCCTTCAGATTTGTATCAGTCGTGCAAGTAAAATCAAGCGGGACCTGGAAGTGAGTGTTATCTAACCACGCGCCCACATTCGCAGGATATGCCGCCGTATCAGCGCTGGTCGGAATTCCAGCGAAATCATCCTGCACATGTGGTGTGACGTGCTTGAAGTCATCACTTAATTCAAAAATCACTACCTTTAAATCCATCCCGCAGGCATCGCCGTAGCCAGTCCCTTCTACAGCGGCGATGTAGCGACCATCCGAAGATACGACCAATTGCTGCAGCAGGGGAGGGTTTTCTCTCGATAGCGATGTGGTCTCTCCTGTCGCTACATTGACGATCCACAAATCATCAAGCACACCCATCAGAGCGATACCGCCTTGTTGGGAACGGTCTCTATCCACAAAGAGCAAATGCTTGCTATCCGGCAGCCAGGCAAGGTTGAAGATCTCCTTGCCCCAAAATAATTGACGCGGATTGCGGTCAGGGTCAAGGACTATGAGTTTGCTGGGGTTTTTCACGAGGGCCGTCCATAATCCATTCGGAGAGACTGCCTGTGCGAGTAGTGAGTCCTCCGAAATCGTGAAGGAAGGCCACACCGCCCCGCCGCCGATCGGCTGGGGTTTTGAATCGATGAAGAGTTCCAGATGATATTCTCCGGGCGCGAGTCGCCCTTCTGTATCATAGACCGAAATATCTTTGATCGTCCCGTTGGCTCCATACTTTGAGAAATCCCACGGCTCCTCGCGCGTGATCCACAAAACATTATTGCGATACCAATCGCGGCGCACTATCAAACCCTGGCGCATGTTTTGATAGTCCCAGACCGCGTAAACCCGAGTTGTATTGGTGGGAAAGATCTTTTGCGAGGGTGAAGTGACCGGGTCCGTGGTAAATGTGGCATTGAAAAATCTGGGCGCAGCCGTGACAGTTGTCGGCGTGGCCGAAGGCTGCTCTATTGGAGTGGAAGTCGAGGAGGGAGTAGCGGGCGATATCGGTTCTGTGGCAGACGGGATTTCTTCAGGCGTCGGCGATGGCGGCACCTGGAGTTCCACGTCAAATGTGCAAGCGGAGAGTAAAAAAGCAATGATCATGAAAAGGGCGGATATTTTCCTCATCGTCAATCCTCTCAAAAGTGATTGACTTTAAACGATTCCTGCTATAAATGTGTTCCAAACTTTGCAACACTCATTTAGCCTCACCCGAATTTACATCTATCATCATGAGCGAAGTATCCACCGCTTCGAAATCATTGCCGGTCAACACATCGAGTTGATGGAGCATATCATTGTTCCAATATGTCTCGGGCGTGCCGCTGACGTACCAGTTTGAGCCGTTGTCTGCGAGCACGATCCCATAGGTTTTCATCGCCTGCAAAATGACTTGCAGTTCGGGCGGAAATCCTGAGATGTCGAAATCTGCCTTCAAACGAAAACGCGCGCCCATCGGCGGAATTCCATCCTGCGCGTCGGATGTCAAATGGCGGGCAGGCCAGATGTAACCTGCCGTATCTTCCGCGGTGAATCGCAGCGCGTGACGAATCTCTCTCGCAGCAATCTCTTCATAGCGGACCAGCCCCGGCAGAATCGGCAAGCCGGCCGCGTCGGCAGATGTCCAAGTTTCGGGGCGCAGCGCGTTGGAGGTCAAATCCCAGATCGCGCCCGAGCCGCCGCTTCGCTCATCCAGGTTCACATCGTAGATTTCATATAAGGTGCAGGTATCTAAATCGACGGTGAGCAGGTGATGGTCCGAGCCATATTCGATGGATGGCCGGGACGGAATGGGATAAGGACCCGGGTCCGATTCATCTGGATAATAAAAGTCAAACGCTTCTTTCTGGACCGTTGAGCCGGCAACCGCGTTAAAGGGGATTCCTATCGGCCCGCCGTCCCATTCTCCTGAACCGAAATCCATGTGGAAACCTTGGTCGCGGCCAATGCTATCGATCCACGCGTCAGACATCGGGTGAGTCGGAAGCGTGTCCACGGGAGTGTTCCAGAAATTATTCGCGGGGAACATCGGGCAATTCGCGACCATCGGTCCATCGCCGCTGGTTGGTGATGGGGTCGTTGTCACAGGTGGAACTACTGTATCGGTGACCGGAATCGGCGTTACGCCGGGAGGAACAGGGACGAGTCCGCAACTCAGCATAAATAAAAGCAAAATGATCGATCCACCAACATTTGCTTTCATGTTAGCCTTCATTGTCTGGTTGCAGTACTTTTTGGAACGCCCGCAGCAAGTCGCCGCGCTGCTCGAAGCCGCTTTCACCCAGCTCTGAGAGTCCCAGATAGACGCGTTTCTTGCAGCGGTGCAAAAGTCCGATCACGACGCGCGTCATTCCATCACGGTTCGCTTCGACTTCATCGGCGTCGGTCCAGATTTTGTCACGCGGCCAGCCGCGGCTGAGTACGTGCGGATGGGTCAGCGGCTGGACAAGTCGCTCATGCCATGCACTCGAACCGACATCCAGCCAGAACTGTACCGCGACAGGATGATTCATCATCAGGAACGTGTAGGCAGGCGCAACCAGGACCGCCTCCTTGTTTTTGGTGCGCCACCCCTCGAGATAAGATGCGGCGATCACGCCTTCCTGAAGCATGGAAACGTACTCATAGCCAAGGTCAAAATCAGGACGGTCCATGTTGACGATGGACGGCTCCATAGCCATGCGGAAAGTCCGCACCGATTCAATCAAGCTGGATGCCACGCGGATCGCGTCGTAGTTGGCGTGAAAGCCGAAACCCGGCTGTGACAGCACTTCTCCAAAGATTTTGCGGAAGAAATGGTCAAGCGGCAAAGGCATGGACGGCTGGTACTGCAAAAGCCAGTCGCGCAGCAATGTATAGCGCTCACCGTACACGTACGTGATTCTCTCCTGCACTTCAGGCATGATCTCGTCGAAGGTTGAAAGTCGAAGGTCACGGGGATGATAGACGATGTCGGTGAGCAGTTGTGCGCGGATCAGGTCAAGGCCCTCGATCGAATTCATCAGCGCGTAAGCAACGTCGAACCTTGGGGGATGAATATTCCAGTGCGGGTGTGCCACTGAGGCAAGCGTGATCAACGCGTGGCTGGCGGGCTCGTCATGCAGGGAACGCGAGGGACGATGGGACCGCGTAGGAATGCCTCGTGCCTCGAGACGGTTCATCATCGAGAAGCGCAAGGCATCAGAGAGGTATGGAGCAACAATCACGATTTCAGATGGATGAATTCCACCATCATTGATGAGAGAGAGAATCTCGTCCGCGATCAGTTCAAGGAGTTGTGGGTAAAAGTGAGAGGAGATGACTTTGATGGGTTCGTTGTCTTCAGTTTCTTCAGAAGAGAAAGGAAAGAAGGAAGGAGCGGATTCCGGTTCGAGAGCTTGTGCGAGGGCTTCGCCTGCCTGCGCCACAGGCTCTGAGACGACAAAACTTTCCTGTAATTGAATATGCTCATCGCACAATTCGCGCAGGGCCCAGCCGGTGTCTGCGTCCGCGCCGAGGAAGCGACGATACCCTGCCCCTTCATCAAACAACAGAATCGCAGACTGAAACTCCGGCAGCCATTCGCGCAGGATGTCATGGGCGCGTGCGCCGTCCTCTTCCACATTGTCATAGATCAAGTGGCGGAAGGAACGGATCAGATACTCCATTACCTGCGGTAGCGGCCAGAGTAAATTGGTGAAGATTTCCAGTTGGAGCGAGTAATCCAGCAGGTTATGGGCCAGGCAGTATTCACGAAAGCGGATGGCACAATCCTGCGCGTCGGCGTAGACGCGGCGCTGCGCCGGGTCCCCGTAATACGCCAGATCAAGCCGCTCGGCGATCTCGGTGTAGGGGAAGCCCACAGAGGCAGCCTTATTGAGGTTATCCAGGATTTGAGAATACAGGCGGTTTCGGTCAATCGTCACAGACTCGAAATAGCCCTGATCCAGCAAAGGACGCACGATGTGCGCCATGTAATATTGGGATGTTTCCAGATTCAGGAAAATGGGCGGTTGGTCTGGAAAAGCAAAGCCCGCCTGTTCAGAAACCAGCGGCCAGAATAATTGACACATGCGGTTGGCAAGGCCGCCCATTGTGGCGGGAGTCACTTCACCACCGGCGATGCGCGTCGGGCTGACCAGCAGGTCAAGATAAGGCTCCTGCAGAGTCCGCTGTGGGGTGAGCAGGAGAATGCTTTCGCTGGGAACACCTTGTGCGAGCAGATACGAGAGACGCGCCGTCCCAGCCGTTGTCTTGCCTGTGCCGGCTGGACCGGAGGCGAAGAGGCGCGAGTCAAGGGAAGATTCAACCACCTGACGCTGAAGCAGGCTGAGGTCCAGTGCGAGCGAATGGGAGGCATTCATCATGCGAAAGTCCTGTTACCAATATCGTCGAATTATTGTAGCACATTTGTTCGTCTCAAAAGCCGGAATTATCTGCAGACAGACTCAAAGTTTCGTCTGCGAAACAATAATCCGCGTAGGAGGACGCGGATTATTGTCTCATGTCACAGAATCCTGGTAAATCCTTCGAGAGGACGAAGTCCTTATCCTCCCGCCGTCGGCGTTGGGACAGGTTCGCCCTGAGTCGGTTCCCCGGTGGCAGGGACCTCTGTCGGTGTTTCGATGGAGAAACTGCCGCCGAAGCCAACACTGCAAACGCCCATATTTCCCTGGAAGACACAGCTATCCAGACTGCCACTGCTCAACGTATCGAGTAAGAGCGTCAGATCATCGATTGAATCTGCCAAAAGGACAACCGTGTTGCCCTTCGAGCCAGGCTCGAAGAGCACGATACCGTTGCCCGACTTCCCGACCTTTCCAAAGCCAGGTGCATCCACGAACTCGTTGAAGTCATCCAGCACGAGATCAAACGGCTTGAGATATGGCTTCAGGTCATCGCTTGGTGTGAACGTTCCCAGCACGATACTGTCGCCGTCCGTCGGTTTTTCACTCGCAATTTTCACAGAGACGTTCACAGCCCCGAGCGAAGACTGGAGTTTCGCCAGCGACGAGATCAACTCCGCGGTCATTTGCACTTCGGATGTAGGAAAGACCTGGACCGTGGACTGTCTAAACAAATAGGGGAAATTTGCCATGCTGGTTGTGCGTTTTCCGCTCAGCAGAAAATCGGCGAGATTTGCGATGAGCGTGGCATTATCCGCGACGTTGTTATACGGCGTTGTAAGGAAAGTGAAGTCGCCGAACACCGCGACATTTCCATCTGGGCTCAAGGCCGCCGCACCATCAGCCGCGTTGTGCGCATCATCAACCGATGAGAGGGTTGAGTCCGCTTCGGGGAACAGAATCAGCCCCGAGTCCGACCGGATCGAGTGAGTCCCGTAAAGCGCCACTTGCTTCAGTCCAAATGTCAACTCGTCTTTTCCAAATTGATTGAAGTACACGTTGCGGAAATTGCCTTCGTTTTCAGCCAGGTTATACAGGTAATCGTTATTGACCGAGATGCCGAAATTTGCCAGCAATGGATTGACCGCGTTAACGTCCGGCGCAAGCAGCGTGTTTCCAGTGTTGAAGTCATAGTACATCACGCCGCGCGTCGCATCTGTGAACACAAGCAGGCGTCCGCCGCGGCCAACGAATTCCTGAATACTGTGGATTTCGCTGGAGCTAAAAGCGACAGAGGGGGAAATGATTACATATGCGCTCGCATATTTCAAACTGTTATTGAGCAGTGTTGCATCGGCGTTGAATTCCAGTTTTCCGCCGCGCCGTTCGATCTCTTCCTTGAGCGATTGAACCTCTCCCATCTGGAATTGATTCGTATGGGCATAATCCGCTACGACGGTCCCACCCAGCGCTTTCACATTTTCGTCGGCAACCGCCATGGGTGTTTCCACAGGAGCAGTGGGCATCGTGAGTGACTTGTAGTCCGGTGTGGCGATCCTGGGGCGTGAAGCAAAGCCAGTATAGAACCAAAGGCCGCGTATCAGGGCAGGCAGGATCAAGGCAGCCACGGCCAGCAGGGTCAGGTTTCTTTTCATCATGGCCTCCTATTTCTTTACCGGCAGTTCGGGAATGTAAAGCATGTAGATCCCCGGCTCGCTCGGGTAAGGCAGCGTTATACCTTCCGGGCTTTGGATAAAGAAGCCGGACGAGCTGGCCTGACTGGCGGCCAGGTACCGCAGATCTGCAGCCTCAACATGCCAGACGCGCGCCAGTTCCGCGGCCTTATGGACGCCATCGCTCTCGGTGCCAAACGCATCGATCAAGCCCAGACGCAGTGCCTCAGACCCCGGCCAGATCTGCCCACGCAGCAGGACCTCCGGCCCAATTTTCAGGCGGTCGCCGCGGCCCAGCGTCACGGCCTGGTAGAAGCCCTGTTTGATCATTTCGATCTGGCGCATGTCGGTATCACGCGGCGAACCCCATAGCTTATACGGGCCCGTTGAAATAATTTCTTCGTAGATAAACGGTGTGGGCGGCAGATACCCGATCACACCCACATTGCCCACCAGCGAAGTGGGCTTGGCATAGATATAGTCTGTATTGACGGTTAGATAATACGCGCCGCTGGCTGACATCCCATTGATCACTGTCACCACCGGCTTCTTTTCCCGCAGGCGCGTTAATTCCATGTAGACCGACTCAGTATCAACGACGGTTCCCCCCGGACTGTCGAAGGAAAGTACCACTGCACGGATCTCAGGATGCGAAATCGCATAATCGATTTGTGTGATCAAATCCTGTGCAGATTGTGCGTAGATCGCATCGTTGAGCCGAATGATGCCAATCACCGGCCGCGGGATCGCCGAAGCCACCAGGATTCCGATCAGGAGCGGAAGCGCGATCCACAATAGCCCAGTGCGGATTTGCTCCCATTTAGAGGCAGAAGTATTCATGAGTCCTCCATCTGAGTTGGTCTATGTGTCCAGCATATACGAGGCGCAAAGGTTTGTCAATGAGATGAACTCCTCCGCTTCATTCTGACCCCTTGGGCTGTTCCTGTTTCGCAGGTTTCGCCTGCGCTGACAGTTTACAGCAACAGTTTGCTTCGACTTTCATATATGAAAACTGCCGCGGCGATTGCATTGACACGACCGTACCCCGCATGTATAATATCGTCCGCTTCCTGCCCCGGCAGAAGGATGCCGGGGTGGTCGCTTGTAAATAACCAGCTTCCCCACGGTTCGGCGCAGAGCCTGCCTGAGCGATAGTCGAAGGGCTCCGCAGAACACGCGGCGAAGTGAATGACTGGAGAATAACATGAGATTTGCAATCGTCGAAAGCGGCGGCAAGCAATACCGCGCCGTCGAAGGCTCCACCATCGAGGTGGATCGCCTTCCTGTGGGAACAGGAAAGAAATTTGACCTTCAGAGCATCCTGCTTATGGCGGATGGCGACGAGGTTCTGGTCGGAACGCCCACTGTAAGCGACATTCTCGTCAAAGCCACGGTGGTGGACCACGTCAAAGGCCCCAAGGTTGACCGATTTAAATATCGCCCGAAGAAACGCATCCGCGTGAGAGGCGGCCATCGCCAGCAATATACGCGTCTGATGATCGATTTCATCGGTCGCCAGGGCGAGGAACGTAAGGTCGAGCAGCCCGCGCAGGAAGAAGTCGAGGCCCCGGTCGAAGTGGCTGAGGCGGAGACTGAACCCAAAGCCGAGAAGAAAGCCAAGGGTCCAAAGAAAGAAGCGGCGGCGGCAGCCTCCCCCAAGGCGAAGGCATCCACAAAGAAGACCGATAAGGCCCCGTCCACATCGTCCCCGAAGGGGAAGAAGTCTACGAAGAAGTCCGAGAAGTAAGAGAGGTAGTCATGGCACATAAAAAAGGTGGCGGTTCAAGCCGCAACGGACGTGATAGCAACGCCCAGCGTTTGGGTGTGAAGCGTTATGCCGGTCAATTTGTGCTTTCCGGTCATATTCTCGTACGCCAGCGCGGCACGAGGATCAAACCTGGTTTGAATGTATTGGTTGGCAAGGACGATACCCTTTTTGCAGTTGCAGATGGGATCGTGATGTTTGATATTGTGCAGGGACGCAAACGTGTGAATGTTGTCCCGGCCGAGGCAGCGGAGTAAGATGAGAGAGAAAATCCATCCCACTTTTTATGAAGCGAAAGTAACCTGTGCTTCCTGTGGCAAGACCTGGACCACAGGCTCGACGAAGAAAGAACTGCGCGTTGACATTTGTTCCAACTGCCATCCGTTCTTCTCCGGTGAGGCTGCCCGTATCATTGATATCGAAGGTCAGGTGGATCGCTTCTACAAGAAGCTCTCCGCCCGCCAGACCTATGTTGAGCAGAAGAAGGCAAAGGAAGAAGCCAAAAGCTCTCCCGAGCGCTCTATCGACGAATTGGGACTCGCGACCCGCTCGAGTGAGGCCCTAAAGAAGGCGGGGATCAATACCCTTGGTCAGCTCCTGACCAAGCTCGGCGAAGGCGATCAGGCGGTACTGGCCATCCCCGGTTTTGGTCAGTCTTCATTGACTTCGGCCAAGAAGAAACTGCGCGCACTCGGTTATGAAATTGCCGAAGCCGCTTAACAGGAATTCGTATCTCAGGTAAACTTGACAGGCAGATGCCAAAAGCATCTGCCTGTTTTGATGTAATTTACCCTCACCCCAGCCCTCTCCCTATCGAGGGAGAGGGGGAGGAATGGAATGCGCCATACGCACGGCTCTATCGAGGTAATTTGTGGTTCCATGTTCAGCGGCAAAACGGACGAGTTGATCCGCCGCCTTGTCCGTGCCACGATTGCCAGGCAAAAAGTTCAGGTATTCAAACCGGCGATTGATGTGCGTTACGCTGCGGAAAAGGTCACTTCTCATGCAGGTTCCAATTTCGATGCGTGTCCCGTTGAGAATGCGGCCGATATTCGGACAAAGCTCGAAAAAGACACAACTGTCGTTGGCATTGATGAGGCCCAGTTCTTCGATCCCGAAGTTGTTGAAGTGGCAAAGGAACTTGCAGAGCGCGGTATCCGTGTCCTGGTGGCAGGCCTCGACACAGATTTTCGCGGCGAACCGTTTGGCGCGATGCCCGTTTTCATGTCCATTGCAGAGCACGTGACGAAACTCCACGCCATCTGTATGGTGTGCGGCGACGAGGCTTCGCGCACGCAGAGACTGGTCAATGGCAAGCCTGCACGCTACGATGATCCCGTTGTGATCGTGGGCGCGTCAGAGTTGTATGAGGCACGCTGCAGAAGACACCATGAGGTTCCAAGATAACCTGGAGTCCAACGTCTTACACCTGCAGTGCACCGAACACCGTGCAGTGCAAGTAGCACGAAGCCTTCGGACTCCTGATGGAGAAAAAATGCAACCACACGAAGAACTTTTGGCCGAAATCCTGATTGACGAAGAGACTTTGCAGAAACGTATCAAGGAGCTCGGCGCGGAGATCAGTAAGGATTATCCGGATGGCAACCTGTTGCTGATCTGCATCCTGCGCGGTGGTGTCCCTTTTCTGGTTGACCTGAGTCGCCATATTACGGTACCTCACATGATGGACTTCATGGCGGTCTCATCCTACGGGGTCGGGAAGCGCGAGTCCAGCGGCTTTGCACGCGTCACGCTCGATTTACAGACCGACATCCGCGGGAAGGACGTTTTGCTGGTTGAAGACATTGTGGACAGCGGCCATACGATTGCATCCGTTCTGCAAATGCTTGAAACACGTCAGCCCAGGAGTCTCAAAGTCTGCGCACTGCTCGATAAAGAGGAACGCCGGGAAGCTGTAGTCCCGATCCATTATCGCGGGTTTGCTATCCCGAACAAGTTTGTCTTTGGCTACGGCCTTGACCTCGACGAGTACTACCGTAACCTGCCCTTCGTCGGTGTGGTCGACCTCAACAAGTATAAAGCGCCGGAGTAACAAGGATCATCCCGGGGATGGAAGACGACAGGCTTCACACCTCTTACGCGGGACGTTGGGTCGCCCGTCTGCACGGCAAGATTATCGCACAGGGCGGCACGCCCGAACTGGCCCGACGCGCGGCGCAGTCCATTCGGCATAAAGAGAATCCCGAAATCATTTACATGTCTGCTGGTTTTTCGCTCGCTCCTCTGATTGAAAAATTGAAGATGATCCTGCCTCCCGAACAGGAGCTTTACCTCGTGGGCGGCGCTGTGCGGGATCTATTTCTCAAGCGGCTCTCGCGGGATTTTGATTTTGCTCTGCCCTCGAACGGCATCCCCCTCGCTCGGAAAATTGCCAACCAGCTCCATGCCGATTACATAACGCTCGATAGTGAGCGTGATACCGGCCGTGTTATCGTGACTGAGGCGGACGGCACACGCACATTCCTTGACTTCGCCTCCTATCGTGGCGACTCACTCGAAGGGGATTTGCGGGGCCGCGACTTTACGGTTAATGCCCTCGCCTACGATTTGCGCAACGACACCATTATTGATCCGCTCGAAGGCGCGGCAGATCTGCGCGCAAAAAGGATCCGAGCCTGTTCGCCGACTTCATTTTTGGATGACCCGGTCCGTATTTTGCGCGCAGTTCGCATGGCGGCCGCGTTCGGTTTCCAAATTGAGAAAAATACCCGGGAATTGATGAAGCAGGCCGCCGATCAGATAGGACGCGTATCACCGGAGCGTCTGCGCGACGAGTTGTTCAAGATCCTCGAAGGTCCCAAGCCGGATGCGTCCATCCGAGCGCTCGAAATGTTGGGCGTGATCGGTCACCTCATGCCCGAGTTGATTGAGATGAAGGGCGTCGAACAGTCTCCGCCGCATGTTTACGATGTCTGGACCCATACGCTCGCCGTGTTGGGGGAGCTTGAAAATATCCTGTCTGCGCTCCGTGTTGGGTATTCCGGCGATGAAACCACAGACTTGTTCACCGGCCTGCTCACTTTGCGACTTGGCCGCTACCGCGAGAAATTCACAGAACACTTTGCCGCATCCCTCAACACCGATCGATCGGTGCGATCCCTGCTTTTCTTCGCCGCACTCTATCATGATGCGCGCAAGCCTCAAACCAAAAGCTGGGACGAGACGAAAAACCGCCTCCGCTTCTTTGATCATGACATTCAGGGAGCGGAAACTGCTGCCGAACGCGCCCACTTCTTCAACCTGAGTAACGATGAGATCCAGCGTTTGAAGGTTATTATCAAAGAGCATATGCGCATCCATTTTCATGGCAGCCGTATGGCCGGGGAAGGAAAGTCACCTTCGCGGCGGGCGATCTACCGTTTCTTCCGTGAGAGCGGCGAAGCAGGCGTGGACCTGGTTTTGCTGGGCCTCGCCGATTTGCGAGGCACACAGGCCAACGCGCTTACGCAGGAGACCTGGGCTGCTTATTTGGATGTATCCCGGATTCTTTTGGAGAATTATTGGGAGAAACCTCAAGAGACGGTCGCCCCGCCGCGCCTGGTCGATGGCAATGACCTGATGCGCGAACTGGAGCTTCAGCCCGGTCCGCTGATCGGGGAATTGCTCGAAGCTATCCGCGAGGGACAAGCCACTGGCAGGATCGAGACGCGCGAGCAGGCCATGGAGTACGCCCGTGAATGGTGGACGAGCCAACAAGATGAGGACAAAAGCAAATCATGAACTACGTCTTCTTTGATTTGGAAACGCAGAACCTCTTTCAAGAAGTTGGTGGACGGCAGAATGTCGGACAATTAAAGATTGCCTGTGCGGTCACGTGGTCATCACAAAAGAACGACTTTTCCGTTTATTGGGAAAAAGACACATCCGCGCTGATCGACGAACTCAAATCTGCCACAAAGGTGATCGGTTTTAACGTACGTGATTTTGACTATCAGGTGCTCCAACCGTATTCGCCTGCGACCCGCATCGCATCCATCCCGACCCTCGACCTGCTCCAGGACATCAGCCGGAGTCTCGGCTTTCGGCTGAGCCTGGATACGATTGCCAATGCATCTCTCGGCACAGCCAAGACGGCAGATGGAATCCAATCCGTGGAATGGTTCCGTGCCGGTGAACTGGACAAAGTGGCCGAATACTGCAAAGCGGATGTGGATATCACGCGTCGCGTCTTTGAATTTGGGCGTGATAATGGATATATCTTTTATCGGTCGAAACTGGGGAGTAAAATGAAATTAAATGTGAATTGGAAGTAACTCGTCATTGCAAGCCCAGTAGGGCGGAGCAATCCCCAAGTATCCAGGAGATTGCTTCGTCGGCCTACGGCCTCCTCGCAATGACATGAGGAGATAAAATGAAAACAGCTAATCTCAATGGTATTTCTCTGGCTTATGAGCGCCGCGGCACGGGGACTCCGCTTGTACTGATCCATGGCTATCCACTTGATCATACAATTTGGGATGATGTTGCGCCCCTGCTGGAAGATACATTCGATATCATCATGCCCGATCTGCGTGGATTTGGCGCGTCGGCAACGAGTTATGACCCCTATTCAATCGATGATATGGCCGGTGATATCGCATCCTTACTGAATGATCTGGGAATTGAGAAGGCCGCTGTAGTCGGCCATTCGATGGGAGGTTACGTTGCCCTGGCTTTTGCCCGCCAATTTCCAACGCATATACGCGGACTTGGGCTGGTCTCTTCACAAGCCGTAGCGGATACACCTGAACGGAAGCAGGGACGATATGACACAGCCGATCAAGTCCGTGAAAAGGGTGTCAGAGTGGTAGCGGACGGAATGTCTCCGAAGCTTTCGGCCAATCCTCAATTGCAAAAGAGTGTGAAGGTTTTAATTGAAAAGCAATCCGCTGCCGGATTAATCGGCGCTTTGAAGGCAATGGCAGAGCGGGAGGATTCGGAAAACCTGCTCACGTTGTTGGACTACACGGTTACGATTGTCCACGGAGACGCTGACGAGTTAATACCGGTTCAACGCGGACGGGAGATGAAGGTACTGGTCCCCCAGGCGAACTATGTCGAAGTGGCTGGAACGGGCCACCTGCCCATGATGGAAGCCGCGGAAAAGACGGCAGAAGCGCTGAAAACATTGAAATAAAAAGCGCCCGGCACTCTGTCAGAGTGCCGGGCGTTGATTTAATGGTATCAGATGAGGGCGGTGTACTGAAGTATCAGGGAAGAAACGGATGTGTCCTTTTGAGCAGGCTCTGCGTGTCTGCTGGAGTCGTATGCAGAGTGCCGGTCCGTCTGACCAATCTCCGTAAATGCGCAATCAAGATGCTGCTTGGAACCGGCTTGACCAGGAAGTCATCCGCTCCGGCATCCAAAACGCTGGCGACCATGCGAGGGTCATTAAGGGCGGAAAGGATCAGGATTGGCAGGTTGCTGAATGAACGGATCGTTTTGCATACTTCCCACCCATCCAGATCGGGCATCATAAGGTCCAGGAGAGCAACATTGGGAAGCTTTTCCTTCGCAAGTTGAACTCCCTCTATTCCGCTATTTGTCGTGATAACATCAAACCCATGTGTCTTGAGCAACATGCTCAATAACTCGGTAATTGCCACGTCATCATCTATTACGAGGACTTTAGTTGACATTGGTTTCTCTTGCCCTATTATCGCTGATTCTCCATTGCTTTTACTTTGCAGATGGTTTACAGATTAAAATTAAGAGAGTGGTTGACTTTTGTCAGTTGTCATTCACTCCGAATTTGGTAAAATATTTCACAATCTGACAGGATTGAAAGTATGTTAGAAATGTCGATGTAATGTCCTGGCGTGTAGTTGGAGAGAAAGTTTCATCAAGGGTGAAACATTTCGATATGATCCTTCCTAACCAGACGATCAAATCATATGATAGGAGGCTTTTATGAATAAGTGGGTTTATCTTTTTGACGAAGTGAAAGAGGCCGAAAAGAAGACCGGTTCGTGGGAGGGGGTGCGCTCTTTGTTAGGTGGCAAGGGCGCAGGGTTGTTTGATATGACACGTGCCGGCGTGCCTGTGCCGCCGGGGTTCACTGTCACGACAGAAGCGTGCAACGAATTCCGCAAGACGGGCAAGTTTCCTGCAGGCATGTGGGAGCAGGAACTGGCCGCGCTGAAGGTTACAGAGAAGCGTGCCGGCAAGAAATTTGGTGATCCCAAGAATCCCCTGCTGGTATCATGCCGTTCGGGCGCAAAGTTCTCCATGCCCGGTATGATGAATACTATCTTGAACATCGGCCTGAACGACGAAGTCGTTGAGGGCATGATCAAGCTGACCAAGAACCCGCGCTTCGTCTGGGACCTGTATCGCCGCCTGATCGAGATGTTTGGCACGACCGTGTTCAATCTCGATGATGAAGTATTCGAACATCCAATGGCCGAATACAAGGCGAAAAAGGGCTACAAGCTCGATACCGATATGACCGCCGAAGATTGGAAGGAACTGGTTTCCACTTTCAAGCAGGTCTTCAAGAAAAATGTAGGTTCCGATTTCCCACAGGATGTTTACAAGCAACTGGAGCTGGCTACGAAAGCCGTGTTCGAATCCTGGAATGGCAAGCGTGCCATCGCCTATCGCAATAAAGAGCACATTTCTCACGATCTCGGCACCGCCGTCAATATCGTGACCATGGTGTTCGGCAACATGGGTGATGACTCTGGCACGGGCGTTGCCTTTACTCGCAACCCTTCCACCGGCGAGAAGAAGATGATGGGCGACTACCTGCTCAATGCGCAGGGCGAAGATGTGGTGGCGGGCATTCGCAACGCTGACCCCATCGAACGCCTCGCCAAACAGATGCCCAAAGCCTACAAGCAGTTCATGGATATCACGGGCAAGCTCGAGAAGCATTACAAGGAAATGCAAGATGTTGAGTTCACGATCGAGCGCGGCAAGCTGTGGATGCTCCAGACCCGCAATGGCAAGCGCACGGCCAAGTCTGCGGTGAAGATCGCGGTGGATATGGCCAACGAGGGCCTCATTACGAAAGAACAGGCAGTTCAGCGCATCACACCCGAAGTCGTGGATGCGTTGCTGCACCCGCAATTTGATGATGCAGCGATGAAGAACGCTGAGAAGGAAGGCAAGTTCTTTGCCAAAGGCGTGAATGCCTCTCCGGGCGCGGCAGTCGGTCAAGTCTATTTTGATGCGGATACTGCAGAGAAAATGGCGAAGGAAGAAAAGCAGGATACCCTCATGGTGCGCCCGTTCACCAAGCCGGATGACGTCCACGGCATGATCGCATCCAAGGGAGTGCTGACCAGTGAGGGCGGCGCGACCTCCCATGCAGCCGTCGTAGCCCGCCAGTTTGGCATCCCATGCGTGGTCGGCGCTTCGGCGATCAAGATCGACCTCGAGAAGCGGGTGATGACAGTTGGTTCAACCACCGTCAAAGAGGGCGACTGGATTTCCGTGGACGGCACAACCGGCCAGGTATTCGTTGGCAAGATCGGGATGTCCACGCCCTCGCTCGAAGAGCAGACTGAACTGATGACTCTGCTCAAGTGGGCGGATGACATCTGCGCCCGCAAGGATAATCGTGAAGCGCCCAAAGGCTGGCCGACGCGCGGTTTGCAGGTCTGGGCAAACGCAGACTACCCGAAGGATGCGCGGCGCGCCCGTTCGTACGGCGCGGTTGGCATCGGACTATGCCGCACCGAGCACATGTTCTTTGAACCCGAGCGCCTGCCCATTGTCCAGCAAATGATCCTTGCCAAGAGCTCTGCCGAACGGACCATGGCTCTGGATGAACTGCTCCCGCATCAGCGTAAGGACTTCGACGGTTTGTTCGAGGCGATGGATGGCTACCCGGTCATTATCCGTTTGATCGACCCGCCTCTACATGAGTTCATGCCTTCCGAGGAAGCATTGCTGGAAGAAGTGATCACCATGCGCGTCAAGGGCGAGACCGATGGCCTGGCCGAAAAAGAGCAGTTGCTCAACGCGGTCAAGGGAATGCACGAGTCCAACCCGATGATGGGCCTGCGTGGTGTGCGCCTGAGCATCAACATGCCGGAGATCGTCGAAATGCAGGTCCGCGCAATCTTTGAGGCCGCTGCAGACTGCACGAAGCGCGGCATCGTGGTTAAACCCGAAGTCATGATCCCGCTGACAGGTACCGTGAAGGAACTAGAATGGATTCAGCCTCGTCTCGAACGCATCGCCTCGGCGGTGATGGGTGAGAAGGGTGTGCAGTTCGAGTACAAATTCGGCACCATGATCGAGATCCCACGTGCAGCGGTCACTGCGGAAGAGATTGCCAAGCACGCGCAATTCTTCTCCTTTGGCACGAATGACCTGACCCAGATGACGTACGGCTATTCACGCGATGATGCCGAGCGCAACTTCCTGATCACCTATCAGGAACAAGGCATCCTGGAAACGAATCCATTCCAGTCTCTCGACCGCGATGGCGTGGGCAAGTTGATGCAATGGGCTGTGACCGAGGGCCGCAAGACCCGCCCGAATCTCGAAGTGGGTATTTGCGGCGAACACGGCGGCGATCCAAGCTCCATTGAGTGGTGTCACATCATCGGCAATAACTATGTCTCCTGCTCGCCGTTCCGTGTACCGATCGCGCGTCTTGCGGCGGCGCATGTTGCACTGAAGTATCGAGCGAACCGGGCGAACGGTAAGGCCAATGGCAAAGCCGTCAAGGCTACGACAAAAGCCAAGCCGCGAGTCCAAAAGAAGACTGCGGCCAAAGCCAGAAGCAAAGTCGCGGCAAAGAAATCCCGCAAGTAAGTTCGACAGTGACAGTCACTTTGGAAGTGACTGTCACTTTTTTATACGAAGCGCATGAAGACTTGATTTCCGAGCAAGCGCCCCCGTTTGGTCAATCTCAATCTTGCCCTCACCGCTTCGACGGGCTCATCGCGGCGCCCTAACCCCTCTCCCGGAAGGAGAGGGGGATTTGTCACCCATTCCAATAGACCGTTACGGATAAGTTCCTCGATTTCCTTTGGATAGATATCCATAAGCCCGCGTCCAAACCGTGACCTGAAAGCTGTTTCCATTGCCCCGGTATTTACCAGCCTGAGGTTGTTCAGCATGAACTCGGACATGTCGTCGTGCCGGGTTTGGCGGTGGTGATTGACTGTTGCAGGGGAAAGAGGAAATGGTAAATTGGTAGATTGGAAACTGGTAAGGCGCTCAATGTATGTTTTGATCCGCAGAGCATTGGCGTAACGATAGCCATTGGCATATCCATGTGCACCCGCGCCCAGGCCGAGGTAGGGGAGGGATTGCCAGTACTGGAGGTTATGTTTGCAGAAGTATGACGGCAGACCACGGACTACGGTCTGTGGTCCGCGGTCCAGTGCCCAGTTTGAGATTTCGTAATGGATATAGCCATTGTCCGCGAGGAACTCTTCCGCATACTCGTACATATCCGCGGCAAGGTCGGGATCGGGGAGAGGCAGCAATCCCTTTGATGACCAGCGCCCGAAGGGAGTGCCATGTTCGAGGGTCAAGGCGTAGGCGGAGATGTGCTCAGGATGCAAATCGACGATGCGCTGGAGGGTGGATTGCCAACTTTCAAGGTTTTGTTCGGGGAGGCCGTAGATCAGGTCGAGGTTGAGGTTATCAAAACCTGCCTTGCGCGCGTTGGTGACAGCTTCGATAACGTCAAAGAAATCGTGGATGCGTTCGAGCATCCGCAGTTCTTCCATGTTGGCAGATTGGACGCCGAACGAAATGCGGTTGATGCCAATTTCGCGGAGTTGTTCCAAAGCATCGAGGGAAACAGTGCCCGGGTTGGCCTCGATGGTATTCTCAGAATCTTCGCGAAGGTCAAAATTCTCATGAAGGGCGCGGAAGATGGATGCGAATTGCGCAGGCGTGAGGAGAGATGGAGTGCCACCACCGAAGAATATGGTGTGAACAGGGGATTGGTGGATTGGTAAATTCGTGACTTGGCGGCCGATAAACTCGATTTCTCGAATCAGTGCGTCGACATATGCAGGGATCAAGAACTCTTTTCCGGCGTAGGTGTTAAAGTCGCAGTAGGCACAGCGATGGGTGCAAAAGGGGACGTGGATATAAAGAGAAGTATCAGGTGTCACGTTTCAGGTGTCGACGTGTCGGATGTCAGGTAGCGGCGGGGAAGGCCGATCAGTAAGATGATGGGTCCTGCCAGAAGAAGCCAGATGGCAGTGCCAAGGCCAAATGCCTGTGCAGCGAGTCCCACGCCAGCAGGAATAAGTTTACCAAACATACCGGACACATTGTCTAGCGCGAGCGCAGATCCAGTCTTGCCGGGCAAAGAAGAGAATAAGTTTGCTTTCAGAATGGCATACCATCCGCTGTTGAAGAAGCCGAGCAGACCCAGCAGGACGAGTTTGAGCCAGTAGATCGAAGTAAGAAGAAAGAGGGGAAAGAGCACGAGTTCGAGGATCACGCTGATGCGCAGGTAATCAAGTCCTTTTACGCGCTCGACGAGCGGAATGAGGAGAAAATCACCGAGCAGACCAAAACCGGTCCAAATCGCAACGGCGAAGGCGGCTGAGGTGGGCGTGACCCCGGCCACATCTACAAAGTAGAGGGCGAGGAAACCATAGAGGACGTCCAGCATCAAATCTGAGAATTCGAGCAGGATGAGCCAGCGGAGAACGGTCCAGTTTCGTAATTCGTAAAAAGTCATTCGTAATTGGTTGATGACTTCTCGGAATTTGGGAGGGGAAACGAGACCGGGCTTATTGTCGGGAATCAGCTTGAAAGCGATGAGGAGGATCAAGGTCGAGAAAGATGCGAGCGCCCAGAATCCACTCCGCCAGCCAAAGCCGAGGGCGATCAGTCCGCCAAGCAAAAGCGGACCGAGGAACACTCCCAGCGAGCCGGCAAAGGTCCAGCGCGCCATATTTTGTTCATGACGGTTGCGATCCGTGTCCATGAGAGCCCCCTGCGCAAGACCCACAAAAGCACCGGAAGATGGATTGAACAGAATAAAGGCAAGCAGGAGCCACACAAAATTCTGGCTGGTTGCAGTGAGGGCACATGCAAGCGTGAAAAAGACACCACCTATCAGGATAATGACGCGGCGCCTCCAGACATCTCCGAGAATAAAGAGGAACGGTTCAATCAAATTTGCGAGCAGCCCCGGGACCGAGAGCAGGATGCCGATCTGGGCATAGGTAAGGTGCAGGTCGTTGCGGATGAGAGGCCACGCCGCGTCTTCGAGGCCGAAGACAAGTTCGTCAATGAATTCGATCAGCAGATAGATCATGATGGATTTAAAAAAGTCCGGCCTTCACCAGAAAGCCGGACTTCGCTTGTATGCAGTGTTTTATGGATTCGGCTTCTCTTCCACGCTCTTGGCTGTGGTTTCGACAATGGCTGGTTGGGAAGTGGGAGATTCGGCGGCCGAAAGAACAGAGGTCACGCGTTGCTGAACACTCGGTGCGGAGCGGTTGAAGTAGCCCTTGACGCTGTCGAGCGTGTCCTTGCCCTGCTGCAGGATGCCCACGAGCGAATGCACAGGATAGGAACCGCTGCCGATGATGAGTCCGGTGATCAGCACATCGATGCGCGGCGGCACAGCAGCAATGCCCAGCATGGCGAAAATCTGAAGCTGGGCAAGAGTCGAGATCACGACACCAAGCATCAGTCCCAGGATGACCGAGGCGGCCGCTTTCGCGCTGCGGTAACTGTCAGACGACGTGACATCAGCGAGATTGTCTTCTGCATCCTCAAGGCGTTTTTGCGCAATCCCCATCATGCGGTTGGCACCCTCCATTCGGGACTGCATGTTATTGATCATTGCAGAAGCCGAGCCCTCTGTGAATTCAATAGCCTGCAATTCCATGTTGTACTTCTCAGAAGCATCAGCCAAGAATTGACGCGCCAGTGTGACCTCTATCTCCGAACTCTTGAGCCAGCGCAGGCCCCGTCCCAAATATGCGATCATCGTGTGCCAGCTGTTTTCGATCACATTGAAGATGGTTTCCAGGGTGCGCTCGACCGCAGCTGCCGCGGCCAGGATGGGAGCCAGCACCACCGTCAGGTTTGCTCCGGCCTCCAGCGGTGTCACCGCTGCTTTGTTAATCTGCGCGAAGGCCAGGGTCCAGGTGATCAGCGCTATCCAGACCACGATGACCAGACCAACAATGACGCGGAACCAGAACCGCATCGCAAGGAACTTTTGGGTCTCATTCCATTTGGGCGCGCCCGCCGGCAAGGCGATTGTGTATTTCAAATCCACGTTACTCATCTCACTCTCCTTTTAGCAATAGCGGAATAAGAACGGACAGGGCGTATGAACCATCCTGGCTGGAAGCCTCCTCAAACGATGATCCAAAAAGATGTGCGGATTATAGGCCCCCCACCCATAAACGCCAATCCTTTGAGGATCAGTGAGTTGAAAGTCGCATCCGCGCCACGATGACCGAGGGAATCTCGCTGAACTTGCCGCCCCATTCCAGAAGCTTTTGCGGGACTTCCGCTGGAAAAGCGCGCTCTTCAAAGCCATCCAGGACAAATCCGTTTTGGAAGCCGAGGTTGAGATAGTACTGGAGCGGCCGTTCAAAATAGACCTGTGGCCTGGGCTGGCCGTGGAGGGCGAGTCCACGCTGATGGTAGGGGGTCATGTAGCGCGAGATTTTTACAGAATAGACGGTTTTGATCACGCCTTTGTCATCCACTTCTTCGGCGACATGCACGGCGGAGGCATTGTTGAAGGCGGGATGCGTGATGCTGAAGACGAAAACCCCGCCGGGTTTGAGGAGTTTTGGCAATGACCGAAAGAGCGGCTCAAGGTCAGCCATGTCGAACAGCGCCATGTTGCAGAGCGCTGAGTCAAATGTGTGCTGACCAAGAGAGAGGAGTGCGGACTCGTCAGTAGCATCCAGAGACAGATAAGTGATCAGTTCGGAGTAACGAGCCGAACGAGTTTTGGCAAGTTCGATAAGGTTGGCAGAGAAATCGAAAGCTGTGACCTTTGCTCCAAGTTCGGCCAGCTTGCGCGTGGTCAGGCCGTTGCCACAGGCAACATCAAGGATGTGTTGATCCGGTAGGATATTCAGGAGACGAGTGATCGCAGGCCATTGCAGGCTCTGAAAGAAGTCGTTGCCCTCTTCCCCCATGCGCGCATCCCAGACTCCCGCGTTCGTGTCCCAGGCTTCGCGGGTTTCAGTGTTGAGGTCCTTCAGATTCTCGGTCATTGTTTCTCCTGGAAATAATCTAAAAACATGTGGCTGGCCGTGACCGTTATTTCGGGGTGCGCATCGCGAAACTGGCGCAGTCGCGGCATGTAGGGGCCGAGAAAGAAGCGAATGGTCCATTCGGGAATGTTGGACTGGCGGAAGTCGGCAGCGGCATCCCCACAATGGAAGAACCAGCCGTTCCCTGTCTGGATGGCCACACCGCTCATGCCGCGTGAGTGATAAGGCATAGGGATCAAATACATCTCAGGCTCGAAACCTGTTAAACGAATCGCGTCAAACTCGAACCATTTTTCGCCCGCATTTTCGTAAAGGACAAAATCTGGACAGTGAGCAATATTCCGTTGGATGTATGCTGCACTCAGGAAACCCCTCTGATCCCGAAATGCTTCATATTCCCTGCGATGAACATGTACCGTTGCGTGCGGGAAATCTGGCAGACCTCCACAGTGGTCAAAGTGCATATGAGTGAGGATGATATGCCTGATGTCCTGCGGCTGATAACCCAGCTCCTGTATTTGATTGACCGCTGCCTCCCGGGGGTCGAAAGGCATGTCCGTGATGACCCGAAAGAGCTGTGTAAACCACGTAGGATGAGCGTAATCTGCCGTTCCGATCCCCGTATCTACAAGGACGAGGCCCTGGTTGGTTTCAACGATCAGGCAGACAAGGCCTGTCTTCCAATCAGCGAATCGCGCATTGCAGGTAAAACAGTTAAGCAGGCGGATCGTCATACCGATATTTAACCATAGAAGGAGATGCGGCAACAGGGAAATGACTTCAACAGGGTCTGGAAACAAACAATATTAATTGAGAGATTTTTCACAGTGTTTCTACGAAATTGACATGAAAATGAAGAAGCGGAAGGTTATAATGCGGCGCAATTGTCCTCGTCCCTCTGTTAAAGGTGGTATGCCGTGACCAGCATAATGGTTTCGTATTCTCGAAAAGACTCTGTTGCTGCCCGAAAATTAATCGACGCCTTCGAAAAAATGGGCATGGAAGTCTGGGTGGATTGGGAAGATATTCCGCCGGCCGTCGGGTGGCTGGACCAGGTCCTCAAGGGGATCGAAGAATCTGATGCGTTCATTTTCCTCATTAGCCCTGATTCCATCGCCTCCGAAGTGTGCATGGCGGAGGTCGCTCACGCTGCCAAAAATAGCAAGCGCATCATTCCAATCGTAGTACGCGATGTGTTAGCGAAAGATGTTGTTCAGACCATCCGCGATATCAACTGGATCTTTGGGCGGGAGCAGGATGATTTCGAACAGTGTCTGGCGAAGATCAAGATTGCAATTGAGCTTGACATTGAATGGGTGGGGGAACACAAGCGGTTACAGATCAGAGCGCTGGAGTGGGATAGAAAGAAGGATATCAGCCTGCTCTTGCGTGGCAGGGACTTGCGAACCGCCTATACATTGGTGAGGACAGCGGAAAAGAAGAATCCCACCCCCACCGAACTGCAGCATATTTACATCCAGCATAGCCGCCGAAACCAGCGCCTTCTATACATTGCCTGGATCTCCACGACCATTGCACTGCTGATCATGATCGCGCTATCCCTGACTGCCATAGATCAGGCCCGCCTGGCACACGAGAACGAAGCACGTGCGCGCCAACAGGAGCAGCAGGCCAAACAAAATGAGGTCTATGCCAAACAGAGTGAAAAGAGGGCAAGGGCAGCCGAGGCGGATGCGCGCACAAGTGAGAATCTTGCCAAGGCACAACGCAGCGCGGCCAAGGCGCAGATCTATCAGAGGCCGGGGGAATTGTTTACCAGCACGCTCCTGGCCATTGACTCACTGCAGCGTTCCCCATCCTTTGAGGCGGAGGAGATCCTGCGGAAGAACATCAGCCTGCTGCCAATTCCTGTGAAACAGATGGCACAGGGGGCTCGAATCAACGCGTTGAGGTTTAGCCCGGATGGTGATACGTTCATCACGGGCAGCGCTGATAACACAGCTTGCGAGTGGACTGTCAAAGATGGGAAGATGGTTTTTTGCGCAACCAGCTCTGGGTCCGTGAATGATGCGGCATTCAGCCCGGATGGCCAGATCGTTGTGACCGGCGATGAGTTGGGTCACGTGCTGATTCTGGACGCGAAGGATGGCACGCTCCAGAATGAAATCGTCATGTTGCCAGATCCCAAAAGCCCCATTCTCATCCTGGGCCCAAATGACACGAGTCCCCAGACCGCGCCCACCGATGCGGTCCCGGTGTGGGATGTGAACATCAGCCCGGATGGGAGCCTGCTTGCCATTGCGCGCAATGATGGCAACGTCATCTTTATTGATTTACGGACCCGAAAATATGATTTTGGGTTCTATGCAACCGGCAGCCTGCGCGTATCGGCATTCAGTCCCAATGGCAGGTTGTTTGCAGCCGGCTCCACAAATGGAAGCGTGACATTGTGGAACCTGTCCACGAACAAGACCGTGCAGGCTCCGCCGCATCATGGACAGGTTCTGTCGATCGAGTTCAGTCCGGATAGCAGCAGGCTGGTGACAGGTGGAACGGATAGCCTTGCCCTGGTTGCACAAACCGGGACGGGCGCAGAATTGTTTCACATCGTCAATGAGGATTGGGTGGAGGATATTGCCTTTAGCCCGGATAGCTCCTGGTTTGTGACAGTCTCTGAAGATCAACGCGTGAGAGTCTGGGATACAAATACCGGCAAGGAAAGACTGCGCATGTTGCAGGATAGTTTCGTGACCGCCGTTCAGGTCAGCTCCAATGGTCAATGGATTGCGACCACCGGCGCGGACCAAACCATCCGATTGTGGAACGCCTCAACAGGCGCTGAGATTTTTCAGATCCCTCTCAAGGCCAGCGGGTCTGTATTGGCTTTTAGTAAGGACGGGAATTATCTGGTTTCAGGCGATGAAGGCGGCGGGGTCAATATCTGGGATATTTCAACGATGATCTCACCGACAAATTATGTTCAGTTCTCCGGCCTGACCGGCGACGTGCAGTTCAGCCCTTCGGGTGAGTGGCTTGCCGCATCGGACGAAGGCCGGGTCTGGCTGCTGAACAAAGGGCAGTTTACTACGCTGACAGGTTCCCTGACCGACGGTGCAAACCTGAAGCTGAATGCCAATGTGCAAAAACTGCGCTTCAGCCCTGATTCAAACTGGCTTGCCATTTCAACCAGTGGCGGCGAGCTGATCTTATACAACATGCAAAGCGGAGAACAGAAAACCGTCCTGCACTCTGACCCTGCGCCGAATTTTGTCTTTTCGTCCGACAGCTCACAGATCATCACCGCCAGTGCGGATGGAAAGGTCCAGGCGTGGGATGTGGCTTCGGGCAAGTCTGTAAATACCTTGCTGGGGGCAGGCAGCGGGGTGGCGGCGCTTGACATCACCAGCAATGATTTACTGGCTGTCGGCTTCATCGACAAGCTTTTCGTGTGGGACCTGAGTAGCGGTGAGCTGAATTCGGATGTCACATCGACGGGAGATCATACGTTTGTGGCTCTCAATGCCTATGGTTCATTACTGGCAGCCAGTAATTCGTCCGGTCAGATCAATATCTGGCAGCGAAAGGATGGCTCATTTGCATTGCTCAAATCCATCAATTCCGGCAACGTTTTCTCGATGTCGTTTAACCCGCGCGGTGATCAACTCCTTGTGGGAGAGAAGGATGTCCTTTACTTTTTCGATCCTCAGACAGGAGGCGAGATCGCCCGCATCCCTCACAAGGACGCGGTCCGGGGTATTTCCTTCTCTGCAGATGGTGCCACCCTGGCTACTGCCTCTTTCAAAGTCGTTCAATTCTGGGATGTAACCAAGATCCCCTTTATTCATCAGGAACAACTGGTTGCAACAGCCTGCACGCGCCTGATCCAGAATTTCGATCAGGCACAATGGACGGCGTTCTTTGGAGAGAACGATCCGTTCAGAATCTTGTGTGAGAACTTGCAGCACTAAAGGCTACTCAAAACAAAGATGGCCGGCGTATGCCAGTCATCTTTGTTTTTGAGCCTCTGATAGCTATCCTCCCAGGAGGCGCGCCGCCAATGTGGTGGGCACATTTGAGAGCGCCACGGACACGGGACAGCTTTCTTTTACGGCTGCTGCAATTTGCTGAAATTGCTCATCGCTAATCCCGGGTACGGTCGCTTCCGTTTCCAGGTGGATTTTCGTTATGCGGTTTTTGCCATCCACGTTTTCGATGGTCACTTGCGCTGTAGTGTGAATATGCTTGGGGGTGAATCCAGCTTTGCCCAGGTTCGAACTCAGTGCCATTGAATAACAACCGGCGTGTGCCGCGCCCAGTAATTCCTCAGGGTTTGTCCCCTTCGCATCTTCAAAACGTGATGACCAGGTGTATGGTCCCTCGTAAGCCCCGCTTGCGAGCTTCATCTTTCCATTCCCTTCCTTGAGGGAACCATCCCAAACTGCTTCTGACTTTCTGGTAGGCATATCAATTATCCTTTCCAACAATAATGATTTTGTTACAGTGAATTATAAGACGAATCCCCACCCTCATGGCCAACCCTTCTCCTGAGCATGGGATAGAAACACGGCATTTTGCACTGGCTTGAGAAAAATGAAAACCCCCGGCCCAAACGATTGACATTCTGGCAGGACATAGTATAAATGCCCCACAGAGTCTATCCAAGGGCTGTTTCATTCGTTACGCAAGGCACACATCTTGCGGATCGGGTTGAAATAAAAAGTAGGTGCTCTTGGATGGGTTCTTTCTATTTTTAACCCTGGAGGTGTGAGTGAACGCGACTTTGAAATTGGGAGAGCACTATATTTTCGATCTCTCTAACTGCAACCATGAGATTCTCATGGATAGCGAGCGTGCATACTCGCTGTTTGCGCAGGCCGTTCGTGACAGCGGCTTGACAGTTGTGGATGAGGGCTTTTACAAGTTCAGCCCGCATGGCTTTACCTGTTTTTTGCTCCTCGCAGAGTCGCATGCAAGTTTGCATGCCTGGCCTGAATACGATTATTGTGCCATTGACCTGTTTACCTGCGCGCTGGGCAAGGACCTTTTGCCTTTGATCCAGCACATCAAGACTTCCCTCGGCGCGGACAACTTTGCCCTTCGCAAGCTGGATCGCGAAGCCGAAGTGGAAAGAATCCCCTTTCCGTTGTAGGTTCTCATGGGTATTTGGTTCACGGAAGAGCTGCACTCTTATTATCGCAAAGGCATCCACGTCCAAAAAATTCTGGCAGATGAACAGACAGATTATCAGCATATCCAGGTCGTCGAGACGGAATTCTTTGGAAACGCCTTGATCCTCGACGGCATCATTCAATTGACCGAGCGCGACAACATGGGCTATCACGAGATGATCGTCCATGTGCCGATGCTCGCGGTGGGGAAACCAAAACGTGTCTTGATCGTCGGCGGGGGAGATGGTGGGTCGCTCCAGCAGGTGCTGCGATATCCATCCGTGGAAGAGGCGGTTGTCTGTGAATTGGATCGGCGCGTGGTGGCCCTCTCGCGCGAGCACTTCGCCGCGTCTTTCGGGGACCCCTGGGCCGATCCCCGTGCCAGATTGATCGTGCGAGACGCCTTTGGTTACCTCGACGAAAACCCCGGCCAGTTCGATGTCATCATCTCGGATACCACAGATCCCATTGGCATGGCCGAGCGCTTATTCTCGGATGAGTTCTATAGGCTGATGGTGCGCGCCCTCACGGCAGGCGGCGCAGCGTCCACGCAGTGCGAACAACCTTATTTTGACACTGACCTGATCAAACAAATCTATCAGTGTGCCAAAGCGTTGACCAAAAACCCGGCATATTACTACGCCAGTATTCCCACCTATCCAGGCGGCGGGATTGGTTTCATGTATGTTTCGGACACACCCTGGACGAAGGGATTGAACACATCGCTTCCACCCGGTGTCAATCAATATATCAACCCTGAAATTCACAAGGCAGCCTTTGCGCTGCCAGAGTTTTTCAGGAAGCAGTTGTATGGGAATTAGACAGTCTCGCCCCGATCATTTCGGGGCGAGCTGCTTTTGGCCCTCCTTTTCTTACGACCGGCCAACGAGTGACCTGGAGCGCGGAACTGGCATAAAAAGCAGGGTCGTCGTTTCGGAGGCAACCGGCCCACGGCAGTTTTGGCTCTGGCTGCCTCCCTTGCTCTAACCTGATTGAAATTGTCCAAAAAGCACGTATAATGTGATTGCATCCCCATTCAAGCCCACACTGTGGCACACAACTTATCTGTTCTCCAAAGTAACTGCGGCCAGGCATTCGGTGATCGAATCGTGCAGAAAAAGGCGGTCTGTCAATTGTGAGTATCTTCATTTCTTATCGTCGTGCCGACAGTAAATATGTCGTTGATCGTATCCGAGAGCGTTTGACCGCCGTCTTTGGCCCCGAAGCCGTCTTCCGGGATGTTGAAAGCATTGGCCTTGGGCTGGATTACAGAACGGTCCTGACCCGTGAAACGACCGGGTGCCGCGTGATGCTGGTCGTGATTGGCCCTCAGTGGCTGAGTATCGCAAATGAAAAAGGGAAACGTCTCTTTCAAGACGACGATGCGACAAGGATCGAGGTGGAAACCGGCCTGCTGGGGAAGGATATCCTTGTGATCCCGGTCCTGGTGATGAATGCGTCCATGCCCTCGGCGGAGGATCTTCCAGAAAGCCTGTGCGATCTCCACTATCGGAATGCGATTAGTGTCCGCCCGGACCCCGACTTTGATAATGATATGGAGCGGCTGATCCTCGGCATCCATCGCGCCCAGGTGGATGTGCCGATCACTCTTCAGCATTTCGAGCCGCAGACCGTCCCAATCCCCCAAGGTCCGTTTTGGATGGGTAGTGAAACGAGTGATGGGATTCCGGTCTACGAGACACCCCTGCACGAAGTGAACCTTCCGGCGTATCGGATCGGGAAATATCCAGTTACCAACAAGCAATATGAGGAGTTTATCCGCCAGACCGGTAGGCTCGTCCTGCCAAGCGCGGGTTGGAACGGGTTGAGAGTCCCGGATGGGATGGATAAGTATCCAGTAGCGGGTGTCACTTTTTATGATGCGGTTGCGTATTGCGAGTGGCTCAAGGAAGCCACGGGACGGAAATACTTTCTGCCGAACGAAGCGCAATGGGAAAAAGCCTGCCGGGCAGACGCTAAAAGTATTTACCCCTGGGGAGATCAGTTCGACGCAGAGCGGTGCAACGCCGGACGGGGTCAGGTCGCGGCCGTGGATGCATTTCCTGCTCAGAGTGAGTATGGCTGCTTTGATCTGGTGGGGAATGTCCGGCAATGGACCTGTTCCCTGTGGGGGGAAAAGCGCAGCAGTCCTCATCCAAACTATATCTATCCCTGGAAGGATGATGAACGCAACGACTTGAATGCAGGCCGCCAGGTCCGGCGTGTGATTCGCGGCAGCTCGGCAGGGGATGATCCGAAACTGCTCAGATCCAGTATTCGGAGGGGCCACGCCCCGGATGATGAGGGCTTGCCCGGAGCACGCCATGGATTTCGTGTAGCGCTCGTCGTTTGAGGTTTTGCCTGACCCTTCCCAGGCAAATTGTTGGCTTTTGTCTTTATCCAGCGTTTTTGATGTAACTTGGAGGTCGCGAGATGAACCGGTTTGAGCGATTCAAAGAGAACCTCTCAAAGGAATCATTGACGAAAACGGGCTTCTGGGAAGATACGATGCCTCTGATTAATCGCGGTGCGGTGGTCCCGATTATCAGCAATTCCTTCCGCATCGAGCAGATCTTCCGCGAACAGAAGGAAGTGACAGATCAGGTACCGGAGAAGCCTCACTACGATGATGAGGATCTGACCTATGACGAACAACTGACCAAGGTCTGGGCTGACTTCATTGAGTATCCCATGGCGGATAAGCACAATCTTGCGCGGGTTGCCCAGTACTTCCTGGTTGAGCAGAAAGACAATCTGCAGGCGCGTGGAAAGTATCTTGAGTTCCTGAAAGAATTTTTCCTGGAGGTGGTCGGCGACGAGGAATCAAACCGGGAGCTTGTCGGTAAATTCAAGGCACAGGTCAAAGAGATGCAGTTCGCGGATATGGTGAGAGAGCTGGAATATCCCCGCTTCGCACCGGGACAGGAGGATCCTCTCTGCCTCCTGGCGCGGCTGCCCCTGCCGATCTATATCACCACGAGCTATTACGATTTTCTTGAGTGTGCACTGGAGAGTGAGGGGAAGCGACCCCGCAGCCATGTCTGTTTCTGGTCGGGAGAAATTCCGAATGCAAAGATTGACCGCTGGCCTGAAGCTGATTATGTGCCATCCTCGACGGAACCGATCGTCTATCATCTCTTTGGCATTGAAAGCTATTTTCAGACCCTGGTTCTGAGTGAAGATGACTTCATGGATTTCCTGGTCATGATGGCCAAGGATACGGATACCTTAAATCCGGTGATTCCATTGAAGCTGCGGGAGGTCCTTGCCAATTCTCCGCTGCTTCTGCTCGGCTACCAGCTGCGAGACTGGGATTTCCGCATCCTCTTTCGATTGATCTCCAATTACCGGAACAGGGACAAACTCACGCCGCGCGGCATGTACATCCAGCTTAAGCCTGAAAGCAAGATCATCGGCAACAAGGAAAAATCCCTGGAATATCTGAGTCACTATTTCGACCGGCGCAAGTTTGATGTAGAGTGGACGAACATCGAGGAATTCATCAAGAAGCTTTGGACAGAATGGAATAAATACAGGCAGGGCCAGTCATGAGCAAGCCGTCGACCAATCCTTATGTAGGCCCCCGAACGTTTCTCAAAGAGGAAGGGCATCTCTTTTTTGGGCGGGAACGGGAAGCGCGCGATCTGCTGTCTCTGGTGGTCTCCCAACGCCTGGTGCTGTTCTATGCCCAGTCGGGAGCGGGGAAAAGTTCAATTATTAATACCAGGCTGATCCCCAGCCTTGAAGAGCGGCGTTTTGAAGTGTTTCCGGTGGGCCGTGTCAGCGGTGACGCCGCGCCAGATGACGTTGACAGCAACGTGTATACCTACAATCTGATGAGAAAACTGGTCCAGCGTGAGGTGGATGCGCATGTCCTGGCCGAATTATCTCTGAGTCAGTTCCTCTCCAATCTCAATACGGATGAGAAGGGTTATTTTTACGATCCTCATCTGGCAGAGGAGAGACCGGAGGGGTATCAACAATGGCGGCACGCGCTGATCATTGACCAGTTCGAGGAACTTTTCAGCACGCATCCAGAGGCATGGCAGAAGCGCGAGGATTTCTTCTGTCAGCTTGCGGATGCAATGCAGGCTGATCCGTCCCTGTGGGTGGTGCTGGTGATGCGAGAGGACTATATCGCCTCTCTCGACCCCTATGCCTATCTGCTGCCGGACAGCCTGCGGGTGAGATACTACATGCAGAGGCTTGGCCGCGAGGCCGCGCTTCAGGCGGTTAAGAGTCCGGTGGAAGCACTGCGTCCTTATGCGCCTAATGTCGCTGAAAAGCTGGTCGAGGATTTGTGCAGCATCAAGATCCAGAGACCGGACGGCACGCCGGGCACCCAGCCGGGACAGTATGTTGAGCCGGTTCAGCTACAGGTGGTTTGCTACAGCCTGTGGGAAAATCTGCCGGAGGAGGGCACTCAGATCACGGAAGATGATCTGCGCGAAGTAGGGGACGTCAATCAATCCCTGGGACGCTATTACGCCGGGCGTGTGAAGGCGGTCGCGGCTGATCCAAAACTGAACGTGAAGGAAAGAAGCATTCGGGAGTGGTTTGAGAAAAGCCTCATCACTGCCGGGGGAATCCGCAATATGGTTCTGCAGGAGCCGGGCCGGAGAAGTGGGGGACTGCTGGAGGATCAGGTCATCCAGGCCCTGCAGAGTGACCTGGTGCGAGCCGAGAAGCGCAGCGGCGCTACATGGTATGAGTTGACGCATGACCGCCTGGTCGAGCCGATCCTCGCCGATAACAAAGCCTGGTTTGACGCAAACTCCAGCGTCCTGCAGCGCCAGACCAAGCTGTGGAATGATCAGGGGAGAAGCGACAGTCTCCTGCTGCGTGATCAGGCGCTTCTGGATGCGCTGGCGTGGGCTAAAGAAAACGAAGCTGACCTGACGCAGGATGATCGTGACCTGCTCAAGGCGTCGCAGGAGTACCAGGATCAAGTCGAAAAGCAGAAGACCATTGACCGCATGAAATTGGAGCAGGCAGAGGAGCAGGCCCGCTCAGCCGCGCAGGCCCGCCGATTGACGAGAATTGCACTCATTGGCTTCGGTCTGACCGTGGTGGGTATCATCGCTGCCCTCTTCGGAATTGTCCAGGCAAACCGGACTGCACGGGCGCTCGCGACCAAGGAAGCGGAGGCAAAAACCTTGGCAGCCGAAGCTAAAGACCTGGCGAACGCTGCCCTTGCACGCGAGCTGGCGGGCCAGGCAACCGACAATTTGAATAAGGAACTTGACCTTTCGATCCTGCTTGGCGTGGAGGCCTATAACAAGAATCTTGAGAATACGGATGGCACGATCATCCCCCAGGTTGAAAATCTGCTTTTCACCCAGATGCAGAGAACGGTGCGCTTTCGAGGATTCCTCGCAACCTCACAGGATCCGGCAACGCAATTCCAGTACAGCCCGGATGGCAAGCGGATCGCCCTTCAGAAGAAAGATGGAATAACGCTCTGGGATACTACCCGCAACACAGCGGCCGGAAGCATTCCAGACAGCCAATTTGCGACTCAGTATTTTTTCAGCCGAGATAGCTCCAAACTGCTGTTTCTTGATTACAACGGTCTTACTTTCTGGGATGTGAAGAATTCCCGAAAGCTCAATAGTGATCCGCTGAACGGCCATAAAGGTGCGGTGGTGGAGATTGTGTACAGCGCCGGCGGTGAGAGTTTTGCAGCCGTGGGGGAAAATGGTGAGGTCACAATTTGGGAGGCGGGGACAAACAATTTCATTGAACCGCCGCAGGTCAAAATCCATGCCTTCAGTCCGGATGGCAAGAAAGTTGCCATACTCGACCGGCTGGGAAACATTAAGGTTTACGGCATGGTGGATGTCCGCCAGGAAGGTGTGACGATCACCATGGAACCGGATACGGTGACGGCCCTGGCTTTTAATCAAGCCGGGGATATGCTGGCGATCGGCGATAAAAACGGAAATATCGTCCTGCGGGATCTCCTGGATGAGTACAAGGAGAAAAGTAATTTTAGCGTTGGCGGATATTCCATTGACTCGCTTTACTTTAGTTCCGATGGAAAGCTGCTGCTATCGAAGACAAGTGAAGGGATTCGTACCCTCAATCTGGGCGCTGAGAATCAGGCGTCCCCTGGCGAGCCGGTGGTCCTCAGCGGACCGGTCTTTTTTAGCCCGAACGGCAAGCTGTTTGCCGAAGCGTCCACAAACGGACAGCTTGTCCTCCATGACATTCCGGAGGGTGCATCAACGAGATCCATCCAGGGGACAAGCGGCGTGTTCAGCCCGGACGGCAGTGTTCTTGCCGTCTTCGACACGAAGGACAAGACTCTAAAACTGTTTGAGGCTGCCACGGGGAAGCAGATCGGAGAGCCATTGCCGGAGCAGGCGGATTCCCTCCTCAGTATGGCGTTTAGCCGGGATGGAAAATACCTGGCCGTGGCGGAGCCAAATGGAAGTATCAAGATCTGGGACGTGGTGAACCGCACGACGACGCCGAACCTGGAAAACGCGTCAGAAAAAAGCCCGGTCACCGCTCTTGCCTTTAGCCCGGACGGCACGATGCTCCTGGCGGGCCGAAAAAATAGTTCATTGATGTTATGGAATCAGGGGCAGGATACAACGGATGAAGTGGAGACTCACTATCGAGGAACGATCCATTCCATCACCGCCAGCCCCAACGGCCGCTACGTTCTATCAGTGGCGGACGATGGAACGGAACTCATTGACCTGGAGACCATGGCGCCCCTTGGCGGTGTTTTCCCGGGTTCTGCAATTCTTTTTAGCAATGACGAGGCTCTCTTAGCTCTGTTCGATGAGTCCAGTGAAACTGGGAAAGTTGAATGCTCGCTCTGGTCCATACCAAGCCGCAGGAGAATCCAGACCGCGATTCCATGCAGTAACGGTCAAGTCAACCCTACAGCTGGGAACTCGCTGCCTGTGCTCATCCCTGTCGGTGGGGGGCCGGCGTATCAATCTATCCAGGGTGCCTTATTCAGCCCGTCAGGAGAAAGCTTTGCAGCGGCCAGCTCCACGGACCAGGGCACCGTCGTCACAACGTTGTGGGAAACATCGAGCGGCAGGCAGATCGGCAAATCCATGGATGGCTCCCCCCTGTCTTTCAGCCCCGATGGACCAATTGGGAGAGTGCTGGCAGTTTATGATTCGAGCCTTGGAAAAACGACGCTGTGGAATGCCTCAACAGGCGAAGCCATTGGCGAGCCGGTGACCGCCAGTGATGTTCGCTTTAGCTCGCAGGGGACCACGGCGATCCTGATCGAACCCAACGGCAACCTTACGGTCATGGATCGATCGACGGGCGAGATACGAGGACAACTACCTACCAGTGCTCTTGTCAGTTTGAGCCTGGATGGCAAAACCCTCATGGCTCAGAATGCCAGCGACGGCACGGTCGCATTTTGGAATACGGAGACCCTGGAGCGGATTGGGGATCCGCTTTCGAATGTGTCAGCGTGGCCCGTCAGCAGCCCGGACGGAACGATAATTGCTGTGACCACCTACTACGGCACCAGCCTGTGGGATGTCTCGACCTCCAGGCAGATCGGAAGTTTTCCAACCTCTGGCTATGGGGCAGTTCAATTCAGCCCGAATGGAAAATACGTCCTGGCACCGGATTACTACGGCAACTTCGGGTCGTTATGGGATCTGTCCACGCACGAGAGTATCTCTCTGGGCAGCAATCACATGATTCCGCAGGGAATCAATCCCTTCACCCCTGATGGAAAGTATATTTTGTTGACCGACAACGTGAACACCGGCCTGCCAACCGGCAACATAAACCCCGGCTTTACACTTTGGGATATTGCCAGGGGCCGTCAGGTGGGAGAGCACCTGGCGGGGCATGCCGGCCAGGTGTACAGCGGGGCTTTCGATCCGTCGGGGAACGTTCAGGTCACGCTCCAAAACAACACGCTCTCATACTCGAATGCAACTTTCATCGGGGGAGTAACGAATTATAGCTTCCTTCTCAGCCCCGACTCGGAGTCCTACAGCGTGTTCAATGCAGCAGATGGAAGTGCGAGCCTGTGGAGTGTCGATTCGCCCCCCTCAATTCCAGGGGATGAAATTCGGGATCCCGACGAGACGATTCAAACCGCCCTCCTTAACCCGGATGGCACCACTCTCGCTGCAGCCACACAGGACCATGTAGACTTGTGGGACGTTGGAAGCAATGCGCAGATCGCCGAACTCCCGGCCGTTCATGTAAAACAGCCGTATGGCGTGAACCTCAGCCGGGACGGGAAGTTCGCTGCCGTCAATTACCTGGATGGCAGCCTCTCACTCTGGGACCTGACCGGGCAGAAGCGGGTGGTCGAGCCGATCAAGGAGACTTTTGATGCCTTCAGCCCGGACGGAAGGATTTTGCTTACCTCGCCGACCTATCAGGTTTTTCAACTCCGGGATACTTCCACCGGGGAGAAGATCGGCGAAGCTCTGAACGCTGAAGGATTCCAGTTCACGGCCGATAGCCAGCACTTGATCTTCTATAGCTATTACGGGGGGAACATCCGTGTCTTTGATACGAGTTCGGGCAGGCCGATCGGTGAGCCCTTCCAGGGCTCGTTCAGGGGAGTTGGTCCCAGCGCTGGAACGATCATCACAGAGGATGAAAAAGGCCTCACCCTCAGGGATGTGGGCAAAGATATGCAGATCAAGAGCTTCATCCCCAATGATGGAAAGACTACTTTTTCGCTGAGCCCAAATGGGAAGTACGTAGCTGCAGTCAGCCAGGGCCACTTGTTCGTATGGGATATTGAGACAGCGAAACAAGTAGGTCGGATAGAGGATTATGCAGGCGAATCGTTCAACTTCAGCCCCGACGGCCAATTCATATACCTGATGGATTACACCAAGGGAGGCCTCGTGCTGTACCAGGCCCTGGATCCGAACAAGCGTATCACCGCGGGGGCTGTAGCCGGAGACGTTCTCGGGTTTAGTCCCGACGGAAAACTATTCACGCCTTATCCTGCTTACTACCTTTTCAACCCGGAGCTTACTTTTTACGACAGCTCGACGGGCGAAAAGGTTCGGCAGGGTGATATTCGGGGTTACCTGTTAGGGTTCGCCGATGAAGGGAACCTGTTGGTTACGCTCAAAGATGGAAAACGGATCAACCTCTGGCAGGAAGATGATTTGACCCGGCCATCCAGCTCAGTTGATTATCCGGGAATCTACGGCGGGGTGTCTATCAGTGAAGACGGTTCAACGCTCGTCGTCTACGGGACAGGCGGGATCCTGGTCATGGACCTGACAGATCCCCGGCATCCCACAAAGCTGGTCCAGGAAAAGACAGGAGCTGTCCAGCAGGTGGCATTCAGCCCGGACGGAAAACTCCTGGCGACCGTCGGCTCTGACGGCATCATCCTTTGGGATGTACGGTCACGCCAGCCCATCCATACCATCACACCTCAGGATGCCTCTATTTCCAGCATGAAATTCAGCCCGGATGGTCAGCAGATCGTTTACCTGGATGCGCAGGGCCAGGCCTATGAAGTGGAAATTGGCGCGAATAACAAGTTTGGGGAGGCAACACAACTGCTGAGGCTTAATCAGCCGTGCGCTGTGGGATTCAACTCCGAAAATCAACTATTGGCAGCCAAATCAGACGGCGGAAAGATCCAGATATGGAATTCCAGCACGGGTCAGACCTTCGACCTGAAACTGGAGGGTTCCTGTGGTACCGCCATGGCGTTCAGTCCGGATGGCAGCTCATTCGCGTATAATGCCTCGGACCGCACTTACATCTTCACATCGGACAAAGACCAGAAACCCTTTGGCAAACGCGGGGAAGTGGTCGGTGACTCGTTATACTACTACAACTTGAACTTCCTTCTGGACAATCAAATCCTCGCGATGAACGGTACGAACGCAGGAGGAACGGATCGCCTTTACCTGTGGGATGTAAAAAGCCATTCCCTGATCTTCACATCGGACGAGAGCGCAGTTTTGACGTCGAGCGTGAATGGTAAGGCACTGTTACTCCTGGGACCCGAGAACCGGCTGATTTCGGTAGATTTCGCTCCTGGGAGATTGAAAGGCGTCTTTGACAGATGGAAGGAAGAGTTGTGTACCAAAGCGGGCCGCAATCTCTCCTCCGCAGAATGGCAGCAGTATTTTCCCGACGACCTGTATCACTCAACCTGTACACTGTATCCGCCTGGGGAGTAACACAGCCCGAAATATCTCTGGCGCAGACAAAAGGTCTGCGCCAATTGCTTTAAGCATAATTACAGTATTCATGCAAACGGGCGACCCGGCTTTGCATTTCCGTATAATGAGAACAGATCGGTTGATTTGCCAGTTCAGCGGAATGTGCTGGTGATTCTGGTTTCATTCCCTATTCAACATCGTCAAACCACGGGGTGATCATTGGCGGGAAGCGCTCTTTAGAAGTTTGCTCCTTCACCAGTAACTCCAGCATTGCGTTGGAATGATCAAGCTGTTCAGGTCTCATTGGACCCACAAGAAGGAGTGAACGATGAATCCCAAATTCCTGAAAACCTTATTGCGCGGCCAGGTCCTGTTTCTACTAATGGCGATATTATCCAATACCGCTTTTCCAGTATTGGCTGCGCCGGGCGATACTACACGCGTCTCGGTCGATTCCAGTGGGACACAGGGCAATGCCGGCAGCGCACGCCCGGCCATCTCTCCGGATGGTCGCTATGTCGTCTTCGAATCCTCTGCGACAAACTGGCAGGTAGGTGTAACGGGCGGCCTGTTCGTCCGTGACCTTCAGGCGGGGCAGACAACCCGGCTCTGTACTGATGGGGAGGATCCGGTTATCTCCAGCGGCGGGCGCTTTGCGGCATTCACTGTCTTCACTTCAGTGGGAGGAACGTCAGAGACGGACATGTATGACGTCTTTGTGTGTGATCGCCAGACTGGCGTGACCACGAAAGTTTCTGTCGATCCAAATGGGGTCGCAGGCGATGGTTGGAGCGACGGCGCCGCCATCTCCGATGATGGTCGCTTCGTCGCTTTTCGATCCGACGCAACTAATCTGGTTGCTAACGATACGAACGGGTCTTCGGATATATTCGTACGTGACCTGCAAACCGGCGTCACCGAACGTATCTCCGTTGCATCGGATGCGACACAGGCCAATGCCGGTTCAAGTGATGCGTCTATTTCAGCGGATGGGCGTATCGTAGTGTTCACGTCGAATGCAAGCAACCTGGTTGTCGGAGATACCAATGGGAAATCAGATGTCTTCGTGCGAGACCGCTCAACAGGTGCCACAACCCGCATATCGGTGAACTCAAGCGGCATGGAGGCCGATAAAGGTGCCAGCGACGCGTCTGTCTCAGGAAATGGACGTTACGTGTCCTTCTCATCCACATCGGGGAATCTGCAGAGTCAGGATTCTCTCGGTTTCGAGTATGTCTATGTGCATGATCTTCAGGCGGGGACAACGACACTGGCTTCGATCTCGTCTGACGGCTACCCCATGTATGGCACCTCTGAGCAATCGGTGATCTCAGCCGATGGACGTTATGTGGCATTTCAATATGATGACCGCGGGGATGGAATGGCCGTCTTTGTGATCTATGCCCACGATCTCGTGACAGGCATGACCATCCCGGTCGTGGGTAGTAATGCGCCGGGTGACGACTGGTCCGGTTCTCCGTCGATCTCTGCGGATGGGCGCTTCGTTGCTTTTGCCTCCGGTGAAGTCCTGGTCACCGGAGACACGAACGGCGCAACAGATGTGTATCTGAAGGAGATGGCTTACCAGCAGGATGCCAATCCGACCGTCAGCCAGATCACGCCGATGTGTGGATCTGCGTGTCAGTACCCATCGCCGGATACGATTACCTTCAAAGTGGTTTTCTCGGAAGCAGTGACTGGAGTCGGCCCGGAGGACTTTGCTGTGACGACAGGCGGCAGCGTGACCGGTGCCGCGGTAACGAACGTAGCATCTTCATCTAACAATGAATACAACGTCAATGTGAGCACAGGCACAGGCGACGGCACGCTGCGTCTCGATGTTGTCGATGATGACAGCATCAAAGACGTGTCTCAAAATCCGCTTGGAGGAACGGGCGCCGGGAATGGGAATTTCACGACCGGCCAGGTCTATGTGGTGGACAAAAGCATCCCGGCCGTGACAAGCATCGTCCGCACGGATCCTTCTCCAACGGCGGCCAGTACTATTCACTTTGCAGTGACGTTCTCTGAACCGGTCACCGGCGTGGATGGAAGTGACTTCACCCTCACGCCTACGGGGAACATCACTGCCTTCATGCTGGCGCAACTGGAAGGCTCGGGCGCGAACTATGTCGTAACTGTCAATACTGGTACAGGGGATGGGACTCTCCGCCTGGGCATTGGAGAAGATGACACCATCATCGACGCGGTTGGAAATCCTCTCGGCGGTCCGGGCATCGGCAACGGAAACTTTGAAGGCGAGACCTACACGGTCAACAAGAACGCGCCGGTTGTGGTCAGCAGCGTGCGCCAGGATCAGAATCCCACCTCCGCAGACATTGTCCATTTCACCGTGATATTCTCGGAGCCTGTCACAGGCGTGGACTCTGCCGATTTCCTGGTAACAGCTTTTGGCTTATCTGGAACGAGCATCCTGAAAGTGAACGGCGATGGGATCTCTTTTTGGATTGACGTTGCGACTGGCACAGGCAATGGTAATCTCCGCCTCGACGTGCTGGACAATGACACCATCCTTGATCTGGTTGGCCTGCCCCTGGGCGGAATAGGTCTGGGAAATGGCAATTTCACGACCGGCGAGTTATACACGATTTCCCGGTCTGTCCCGCCGCCTCCAAATCTGGTAACCGAAACTTTCCGCTCCAACGGAACAAATGATGGCTGGGTGCTGGAGTCTGCCGAAGATAGCAACGTGGGCGGCTCAACGAATTCCAATGCGAAGGTGTTCAATCTTGGTGATGACTTCAAGGATCGTCAGTACCGTGCCATCCTGCATTTCCCGACTTATTATTTACCCGATAATGCCGTAGTCACGCGCGCGATCCTGATGATCAAAGGACAAACCGTTGTTGGGACCGATCCATTCACAACGCATCAAAATGTCCAAATCGATATCTGCAACTGTCTCTTTGGGCCGAATGGTTTCTTCGGTCTGTTCTCCCTGCAGCCGGGGGATTTCCAGGCCCCGGCCAGCAGGGACGCCGTCGGTCTCATCACCAATAATCCGGTCGGCGGTTGGTACTGGTCCACGTTGGATGCCACAGCGTTTCCTTATATTAACACCACTGGCATTACCCAACTCCGCCTGGAATTCCAACTTGATGACAACGATGACCTCGGAGACGATTACTGGAAGTTCTACAGCGGAAACACCGATGCCCAAGGAGATCGTCCTCAGTTGCTGATAGAGTACTACTTTCAGAAGTGATAAGTTGGTCTCGATACGGGCTGGGAAGTCCCTTCGACTACGCTCAGGTCGCACCCAGCCCTACTCGACCTTCCAGGATTGAAACCAGTGTCAGGGCAGGTCCCGGACCTGCTCTCATCTGCGGACGTGGCTTTCACACTATAATGAATTAGATCTTTGATCGTGCGGGTTTGGAGTCCACTATGCAACATTGCCTCATCAACGAGAGGCTGGTCTCACTGGAAGGAGTGAAAGAATGAAGTCAAGGTCTCTGAAAGCTCTGCCATGCAGCGTTACAGCGCTCCTTTTGATGGCACTCCTTTCTACTGCCACCGCTCCCGTGTTTGCCGCTGCTCCAACATTTGCTTCCTTTGCTCAAATCAGCTTATATCCAAATATCGAGACGATAGGCATCGTTGTCAACGGATTGAACTTGCCGAAGGCCGCGCAGATGACCTATCGCGCGAGCAATGACCCGGACTGGCATCCGGCTCATCCCCTCATGCGTATTGACGATGGGCGCCTCGTTGGAAGTCTGTTTGGTCTTTCTGCATCTACATCTTATGAAGTGAAAGTTACAGATGGAGCCACGGAGATCGGCGGCTCTACCACAACACAGTCGAATGACCTTCCCTTCACCCCCACGGTTGTATTGCATGTCAGTGCCAGCGCGGCGGCAGGCGGTGACGGCTCCGCGGCTGCGCCGTTCCAGAAGATCCAGGATGGAGTCAACCATGCAGGCCCGGGCACACAGGTGCTGGTTGCCGATGGCGTGTATCGGGAGGCGGTGACGTTCCCGGCTTCCGGCAGCGCGGGCAACTGGATACAGGTCAAGGCGGAGGGAAGCGGCGCGATCCTGGATGGCTCTGAGACTCTTTCCGGCGATATCTGGAAACCTGACGATACCAAAGCGCACGTCTGGTTCATGAAAATTGGCGCACCGATCAAATACCTGGCGCGCGATGGATTGCGCTTCTACAATTACGATACGCTTGCTGACCTGATGGAATCCCGTGGTCACAACAAAGTGCCAATGAACGAGGGCTGGTTCATCGAGCAGGACACCTGGAAACTCTACGTTCGCAGCGTGGATAATCCTGCCAACCATGCCTGGGAAATCCCGCGGCTGAACCGCGCCTTTGACGTGGCCGGTATGGACTGGATCTGGATCGAAGGCTTTGAGATGCGGTACTATGGCGCGAATGAATACGGCTGCGGCGTCTGTACTCTCAACGCCTCTCAAATCGTCGTTCGCAGGAACAGGATTCATAACATTCAGCTCGGTGTGTATGTCAACTGGACGGGTGGAGAGGATCGGGGTAACGACTCGCGCATCGAATTCAATGAGATTTATGATCCCGATGTAATGGATTGGCCGTGGAGTGCGGTCAAAGGCTCTGCAATGGAGGGAACGGCCATTGTGGTAAGAGGTCATATCGGCGCCATCGTCCGCTCGAATGAACTGCATCAATTCTTCAATGGCATCTACGTGGGCTCGTCGGCTGCGCTGGAGAATCCCGGGATCGCGTTCGATACCGATGTTTACAACAACCACATCTATCACATCACGGATGACGGACTTGAGCCGGAAGGTGCCTGCATTAACAACCGTTTTCGGAACAACAATGTCGATTCGATGCTCGTTGGCATCTCCCTGGCGCCGGTCACGCAGGGTCCCGCATGGGTGTTGCGCTCGCTGTTCACCAATTACACGGGCCGCGCCATCAAATGGGATGCCAATTCTGACGGCGTGGTGTTGATCTATCACAACACAAGCTGGACCAATGTCGGCGCTGCGAATGCGATGGACTTGATCAGCCCCGTGTATAACGCGGTGATGCGCAACAATATTTTCCAGACCAATGCATCCTCAATTGAAGAAGTGCGGACAGGTTCAACCGGACATGACTGGAACAATGACAACTGGTACACCACGCGCGGGACGAGCGGCTATCACTTCAAATGGGAGAATGTTCCCTACAACACCATTGGTGATCTCTGCACCGCCACCGGCCTCGAATGCAAAGGTTACGAAGATGTTCCCGGGTTCACCAATCCTGCGGGCGGCGACTTTACGCTTCTCCCGACGAGCCCCGATATCGATCGCGGCGTGCTAATCCCCGGTATCAACGATAACTTTGCCGGCAGTGCGCCGGACGTTGGCGTTTATGAATCTGCGCGGGATGCACCGCCGGTGGTGACCTCCATCACACGCGTCGATGCAAATCCCACGGCGGCTGCCAGTGTGAATTTTACGGTCACGTTCTCTGAGCCGGTCAACGGTGTGGATCTC
>JAKOVF010000333.1 GCA_029782225.1 Chloroflexota bacterium
TGTCATGGAAGAGATTGACTCGATCATGCCGAACTGGCTGCCAGGTCAGATCCGCGATTATCTTGGCAAGTATCTGTTCAGCGGCGAGGATGTGTACAAGACAGTCTCCCTGCTCTCAGGTGGTGAGCGCGGACGACTCGCGCTGGCAAAACTTGCCCTGCAGGATACGAACTTCCTGCTGTTGGACGAGCCGACCAATCACCTCGACATCCCTTCACAGGAAGTTCTCGAAGCCGTGCTCGACGATTATCGCGGCACGATCCTGCTCATCACCCATGACCGTTATCTCGTGGATGCCCTTGCAACACAAATCTGGGAGATCAATCCCGATGAAAACCAGATGATTGCCTTCAATGGGACTTACTCTCAGATGAAAGAGGAAAGAGAGAAAGAAGCGGCGAGATTAGCAGCAGGAGTCCAAAGTCTGGAGACATTGGCTGGAAGCCCAAAATCCCGACGTCGGGAGATGTCGGATTCCGAAAAGGCAGAAAGAAGAAAACTGGCCCAGTTGCAGGAGTTGGAAAACAAGATTTCCGAACTTGAGGCGACCCTGGCAAATCTCGGCGCACAGTTGGAAAGTCCGTTTGTGAAGCCGCATGAAGTGGCGAAGCTGGGGAAGGAATACGAGCGCGTGCAGAAAGAGATGGATACGAAGCTGGCGGAGTGGGAGAAGATGCAAGTCTAGTGTCTGAAACGGAATAATTATGGACAAACGTGTGAAATTCGACTTCGAAATCAACTTCACCAACGGCGGCGGAATTCAGGGACAGGATTTCCGCCTGGATATTGATGGGGATGACATTCCCGACGAAGAGTTGGCTGACTATATCGTCAGAGATATGCGCCTGCTGATGGTGGGCGAAGTTCGCATTTTGAACAAGGAAATCATTACCGAGGAACACAAACGTGACTTATCGAACTCGCCCGATTACATTGATGTGAGCCACGTCATCTATGATGGACTGATCACCTACAAAGGCCTGCCCGCGCCGATCATCTGTGATTACCTGAGTCGCGAAGCCTCGCGCGAACACTACGCGCCAGGGACAGAATTCCAGATTGGCAAAATCGAAATGGTGACCAATACCGGGACGTATGTGGATTGTCCATTTCATCGGTATGAAGACGGCAAAGACCTTTCCGAGATGCCGCTTGAGAGCTTTACCGATTTGGAAGGGATCGTTATCCGCGCGGATTATCGGAAGGGATTGGCCATCACAGCCGAAGCTTTCAAAGGGAAGGAGCTTAGGAATCGGGCCGTCCTCGTCCACACGGGCTGGGACGAGAACTGGGCAACCGATAAATATTACGAGAACCACCCGTTCCTTACCGAAGACGCGGCGGTTTATCTGCGTGATGCTGAAGTCAAACTCGTGGGTATTGACTCACACAACATTGACGACACACGCGGCAACTCGCGGCCGGTCCATTCGACGCTGTTGAGGGCGGAGATTCTGATCGCCGAGCATTTGTGCAATTTAGGAAGTGTGCCAGATGAAGGTTTCACCTTCACTGCCGTCCCGCCCAAATTCAAAGGGGCCGGGACGTTCCCCATCCGGGCCTTTGCGAAAGTGCGATGATTCAAAAACTGCTGACGTCAATGACGCCAGCAGTTTTTCTGCCTAATACTTCACCATCCGCTTCAATGACTTAGCAGCCTTGACCCAATTTTTGACCCGATTCAGCCCCGGCATCTGGTTTACCAGGTTTTTCTCGTTGTTCACCGTTGCAAGGGTCTCATAGAGTGCTTTCGGGTTCCGCTTTGAGAGCTCGACCACAGTGTCCACACCTGCAGCTTCCAGCAGATCGGAGTACTGCTCGCCGATGCCTTTCACACGGAACAGTTCTGCACGGTTGACCCATTCAAGGAGCAACTGGGAGGATACGCCAGTAGCTTCTGCAAGCGCCTGGCGGTCCTTTGGAGTGCGGCCTTTTTCCAGCAACGCGGCAGTGGAACGGACACCTGCCTGGCGGATTTTCTCCGCGTAGACGGGACCAATCCCTTCAATCGCCTTCAGACCTCCACCGCCTCCGGGCGGCAACGGTTTCGGTGGACTTTGCCTTGGGGACATAAGCTTTCCTTTCGTTTTTATTGTACATCGTACAGTGTCGTGAGATTCCATCCAATCTCACGGTTGCGTTTACTGACGTTCTTGAGGTAGCTGTACACAAGGATCGTCTCAATCGCACCTGTAACCACAAAATCATGATGAAGTTCCTGGATCTCTCCCGGCTCGACCTCAAACAGGCCCTTCTGGAAATTTGTCCCATGACAGCCCAAAAGCGGCCATGCGGAAATCTCCGTCTCACCGACTGGGACCGGATCAGCGCCTTTCTTCATAGAATCGGCAACACTTTCAGGAAGTGGAAGCACCTGCTGAACGCGCGTTTCTGCCGCCCGCAAAGACAGCAGGATCTCACCGATGTTTTGAATGGTCACCGTAACATGCAGCAGAATTCTCTGCGTGTCGATTTTTCGATGAGAGATCGAATGGGACAACTTCACCCTTGGATACTGCTGCCGGTTCTTTATAAATATCCAGTATCCCCAAAATCCACTGACAACAATCGCCAGAATGGTTGTTGCTGACTGTACAATGCTTGCTATATCCTTAAGCAACTCCATATCATTAGTATATGGCGTTTCAAAGGCAGAATCAATCAAAGTCCGGGACAGTTTGTTTCGCGGCATTCAGCGTGCTATACTGATTCTAGGCTAGAAGGAGGAAGTCATGTCCTGGAAAGACCAGCTTCGAGCTGACTCTGTTTCCTGGCTGCTGGAGTCGAATAACCCCAGCGTCCGCTATCTTGCGCTGCGCGACCTGTTGGAGCTGCCGATGGAAGATTCGGCGTTGAAGTCCGCGCGAACGCTGGCGCATAAAGAGGGGCCGATTGCCGAAATTCTTTCGCAGATGGAACAGGCAGGATATTGGGTCAGGCCGGGGCCGGGCTACAACCCGAAGTACAGATCAACGGTCTGGTCCATCATTATGCTGGGACAACTCGGCGCGTCCGCTTATGAGGACAAGCGAATCGAGCACGCCTGCAAATATCTGCTTGCCCATATGGCGGAAGGTGGTCAATTTACGACGACTACATCCGGCGCGCCATCAGGCACAGTGGATTGCCTCCAGGGAAATCTATGTTGGGCATTGATGGAACTCGGCTATGACCACCCTCACCTTAAGAAAGCTTATGAATGGATGGCCCGGACGGTCACAGGCGATGGCATTGCACCCGCGAAAGATCACGACGCGCCGGTACGCTATTACGCCTATAAGTGCGGACCAACTTTTGCCTGTGGAGTAAACAATCAACTTTCCTGTGCGTGGGGTGGAGTCAAAGTGATGCTGGCTTTCGGCAAATGGCCTGTCAAACGACGGACCGCGTTGATCAAGAAGGCCATCAAACGCGGCGCGAATTTCTTTTTCAGCATTGATCCCGCCACAGCCAATTATCCAACCCGCCTGGGTGACAAACCAAGCCGCAACTGGTGGAAGTTTGGTTTTCCTGTTTTCTACGTGACTGATTTGCTTCAACTGGCCGAAGCCATGGTCAGATTGGGATATGGCAGCGACCCGCGCCTGAAAAGCACCCTGGACATCGTTCGTGAAAAGCAGGATGAGCAGGGACGCTGGGCATTGGAATATGATTACGCGGGCAAAACCTGGGTGGATTTTGGGAAGAAGAAAGAGCCGAACAAGTGGGTTACTTTAAGAGCCTTGCGGGTGTTGAAGGCAGTCGCTCCATAGGATGATGTTTTGGAATCAAAAGGCTGGCTTGCGCGCCAGCCTTTTGATTTCCATCGGTCACATACCGAACAATTTTGAAAGAATACCGATCAATAAAAGCGTAAGGATGGTACCGGTCAGGCCGCCCAGCCCCCAGCCGAACACCACCCAGCGAGTCTGTCCGCGTGTGATGCCGGGCTCCAACCTGCGGATATGTCTCACCGCCAGCCAGCCGGCAAAGAGACCCGTCACGAACCATGCCGCGAGCACAAAGAGCAGGAAGACAAACAGGATAAGAATCACGAGGCCAATTGCTTCTCCAAGAGCGTTGCCAAAGATCTGGCCGATACAATTGCCGAGGGAGCCGCTGCAGTCGGGTTCCGCGCTTTGCACGCTGAGCGCCCCGGCTGCGACCATCAGCGAGGTGATCACACCGGAGAGCAGCATCCCCAGCGGGCCACTGATCGCCCAAATGCGAATGGTCGGCGACATATGCTTCCAGGAAATCGTGGGCGCATAAGGCCGTAATGCCATCATCGTGATAAATCCCGCCAGCAGGCCGGCCAGAAAACCGCCTATGCCCGCACCGATCAGGATGACCCCAAAGGCAGCCAGGTCATCGCTCCCCATTTCGTTTCGGGCCAAAAGAAGAACGAACAACAAAAGAACGACGATCAACCAGAAGACAACCCAGCCGAGACTCCATGCAAATGCCCAGCCAGGGATTTTGCCGAAGACCGCGCCCCAATCCGTTTTGAGCGGGCCGCGCAGGAAGGGACGCTCGCCTTCTGCACGCGCCACACCGTTGGCAATCAGCGCATCCACCAGGATCTGGAAATTCTCTGTGTAGCTGCCGCGTTGGAGGTCGATGAACTGCGTCTCGCGGACAAACTCATCGAGCGCACCGGTCAATTTGGCGGGACGATACAAGATCGGGATGACCTTCTTTCCCGATTCCAGCGCAAGGTTGAGTTCCATTTGGACGTACTGGGATGCGGCAGAATCCGGCGAAAGGACAAGCACGACGACCTTTGCATCACGCACGCCGTTGACGATGCGGTCGCGCCAGCGATCCCCGGCCTGGATGTCGGACTGGTCGAACCAGACGCCACCTTCCACGCGTCGGTTCAGATCCTCGGCCAGCTTGCGGACGTACTCCTGGTCTCTGCGCGAGTAGCTGATAAAAACACTGTCAGCCATGGCGGGAATCCTCCTCTCGAATATGCTATGATTGTCACAACTTAATCCTATTATGCACCAACTCGCTGGATTGCAGGAAATGAATTGGCGGCGCGAATGATACTCGTGGCTGCGCCCGCTTGCAGTCCAGAGTGATGCGATGCGTTTATTAATTAGGAGGCTCCATGTCTACCATCGTCTTTAATGGCAAAACTTATAACAGCCTCGAGGAAATGCCTGCCAACGAGCGTCAGGCGTTCGAGCATTTGTCCAATATGTTCGTGGATAAAAATGGCAACGGCATCCCGGATTTTCTTGAAGGCGACATGGTGAGGAATGTGATGACCGCCATCACCAGCAATGTAAACTTCAACGGGCAGGTCTACAGCGACCTGAATGACCTTCCGCCCGAGGCGCGTGAAAAAGTACAGAAAGCTTTCGAGAAACTTTCACAAATGGGAATTGTCGGAGCCGGCGCGCCAGCGATGTCGCAGTCCCAGACGCCGCAAATCGGAACAGAGCCAGCGCGCTCGCCCGAGCCAATGATTTCGCGTGAATATTCGCCGACCATTCAGGAAGATAGCGGCTCAGGCTTGAAATGGATCTTGCTGGCCGCCGCGTTGCTGATATGTCTGGCGGTTGCTGCAGGAGCAGCTTTCCTGTTTCTCAATCGATGAATTTGAACATGAAGTTGGTCCTGATCTATACGGTCATTGCAGGTGTTTTAGCCGGCTTGACCGCGCCGATCCCGGGGACATCTTTGCTTCTGACAGGATTGGAAATCTACATGCTCGTGCATCTGGCCAGGATCAATAACTATAATCTTGGTCTGAAGCAAATCGGTTATAGCGCGGCTGCAATCTACGGAATTTCCACGATCCTACAGGATGCCGCTCTGGAGATATTGACCTTCGTCCCGCTCATCGGCTGGGTTGCGGAAGTGATCGTGGCGGTGCTGTTTGTTTTCTTTTTGGGGAATGTGGCGAATCTGTATTTCGGCAAACGGTCTTAAAGACAAATGATGCGCTGAAAGCCGCGTAATATTACTGTTATGCTGTCAGCACAAAGAAAAGCATAACCGTAAGAATAAGATTTGATTCTTCAGACAAACTCTTGTGTCAGAATATGGCAAAGAGTATACTTTTTGTCTGAGATGATGATAGTTGTCATATTTATAATGTCACGAGTTTCGCTTTATTAGTATGTGACAAAATTAGCAATGAAAGGAGAAAAATGAAGAAATTTCTGGTTTTTGCTTTTCTCGCTCTGATCCTCTCCCTGACCCTGACAGCCTGTGGAGGACAATCCAACCATGTGACACTCAATGTCACCGCAACGGACAGCGGCTATGATTCAAAGACGTACACTGTACCGGCAGGCGCCGAGGTGACATTGAATCTAACGAACAATGGAGCTGTCCAACATGAATTCGCCGTCTTGAAGTTAGGGCAGCATGTTACTCCGCCGTTCGGCGAAAAAGATGAAGACAAAATCCTGTGGGAGCTGGATGGAGTTGATCCCGGCACCACCAAATCGGATACATTCACCGCGCCGACAGAGCCCGGAGAATACGATGTTATTTGTGGAATTCCGGGTCATATTGAAATGGGAATGATAGCAACATTGATTGTGAAGTAACTTCAAAAAGACAAATCCCGCTCAATCTCGAGCGGGATCTTTTTTCTCACTCATTTCCAGCGGCTCGACATGTACGGTCACGTCGGACCCCGGAAGCAGCTCCTGCACTTTTCGCTCGATCTTCTCTGTGAGTTCATGCGATTCATTGAGGGACATCCCACCGTCCATGGTCACATGCATATCCACAAACCAATTCGCGCCGGAAGGACGAATCCGTACTGCGTGGCAGTCACTAATGCCCTTCATTCGTTGGACACTCGAGATAATCTCCTCCGTTTTGCCTTCTGGCGCGGCGTCCAGGAGCGCCTGAATGGTCCGCCAGCCTAATTCACCGCTGATGAAGATGACGATCAGGGCAACAACCATCGCCGCGACCGCGTCGGCTCGATGCATCCAGCCGAGGCCGGGAACAAATTTCGCCAGCGTTAAACCTATCAGCCCGAGAATGACAACGCTTGAAGACCAGATGTCAGTCGAGAAGTGAAGCGCATCCGCTTCAAGTGCCTGCGAATTGTATTTCTTTGCAGCACGGTACAACATCCGTGAGCGGCCATAATCAATCGCGATGGAGGTCCCCATGACGAGAAAGGACCAAATCGAAGTCTCGACCTCAACCGATTTGAAGAACAATCGTTGAACCGCTTCATTGATGATCCATGCCGAGGTCGCCAGTAAGAGGACGGTCTCGAACAAGGCCGAGAGATTTTCCACTTTGCCATGACCGAAGTGATGTTCCTTATCTGCAGGCTTATCTGAAACACGCACCGCGAAGAATGTCATCAGCGCTGCGACGAGATCGAGCGCGGAATGTGCCGCCTCGGCCAGGATGCCGAGGGAATTGGTCAGGATGCCAACCACTAGTTTAAACGAAGTGAGTCCGATCGCGGCCAGGACGGAACTACCAGCCGCGTTGTTTTTCTCTTGCTGAGCCTGGGTAGGGGACATGGTTTCCTCAATGAATAGAATGAGGACGCCTGTCGTAAATCAATTGAACCGCAAAAAGGGGGAAAGTCGCGGCTACGACTTTGAAATTCTGGCGCCGATTGGCCTATGATACACATTCCTGTACAAATTGAAAATAGGGAAAAACAAAAATAAAGGCGGCGCCCCGCCTCCGCCACCTGCTTCCTGTTGATCACTCCTTATTGATTACTGGATTACTCCCAGCTTTTTCCCCACCTTCGCAAACGCCTCCAGCCCTTGACCCAGGTCATCGCGGTCGTGGGAAGCGGAGATCATCACGCGGATTCTCGCTTTGCCCTTCGCCACGGTCGGGAATCCGATCGACATAGCAAACACACCATTCTCGAACAGCTCGCGGCTGAACTGCTGGGCCAGCGGCGCTTCACCGAGCATGACCGGCGTGATCGGTGTTTCGCTGACGCCCGTGTCAAAGCCAAGCTTTTTCATTTCGGCCTTGAAGTATCTGGCGTTGTCCCACAACTTATCCACCAAAGCCGTTGACTCTTCCAGCAAATCCACTGCGGCCAGACATGCAGCCGCATCGGGAGCGGTCACAGCAGACGAGAACAGGAACGGCCGTCCACGCTGGCGCAGCCATTCGATAATGGTCTTGTCACCGGCGACCATGCCGCCCACCACGCCAAACGCCTTCGACATCGTCCCAATTTCGATGTCCACTTTGCCGTGCAGGCCGAAGTGATCCACAATGCCGCGTCCGCCTTTGCCAAGCACACCCTCGCCGTGTGCATCATCCACCATAAAGAGAATATCGTATTTCTTCGCCACCTCATACAGCGCGGGCAGTGGCGCGATGTCACCATCCATGCTGAAGACACCATCTGTGACGATCAACGCGCGGCGATACGTCCCTGCCGCTTCTTTGATAGCTACTTCAAGCGCGGCGGGATCGTTGTGATCGTAGGCGATGATCTTCGCACCTGAGAGTCTGCATCCGTCAATGATCGAAGCGTGGTTGAGGCGGTCAGAGAAAATCACATCCTCTTTGCCAACCAATGCGGAGATCGTTCCAAGATTGGCCGTAAAACCGGATTGGAAGGTGATCACATCTTCGGCGCCCTTGAACTTCGCCAGCCGCTTTTCCAGGTCAACATGCAGATCCGTTGTCCCTGCAATGGAGCGCACGGCAGCGGGACCCACACCGTATTTCTTCGTGGCAGCCTTTGCCGCCTCGACGATCTTTGGATGGTTCGCCAGCCCTAGATAATTGTTCGAGCAAAAGTTGAGTACATCTTTTCCATCTACCACGATGTGCGCGCCCTGCGCTGAGCCAATCGTGCGGATGCGATTGTACAGGCCCTGTTCCTTCAGGCCGTCGATCTCCTGCGTGAGCCAATCGAGTTTGGACATGGAAACTCCTGTGTTGATTTATTCCGGTGGTCGAGTAATCCGAAGCGATAGCCGAGGGTGTACACTTGCACCCCGTTCGGGCCTAGAGCCCTCGGGGCGAGACGGCCGAACGCAAGTACGGTGTCGAGGCCATGCATTTTCAAGTCATAATTGTTTGCCTGAAACTCATTGGTCTCGATACGCTCCGACGAGCACGGAGCCACTCGACCAACGGCTACATTATTTTATTATAGCGATTCCACAAAAAGCGATTGTCACTTCTTGCTTGTGACAATCGCTCTATTTTTCTTGATCTACGATCTCGGCCAGCAGACCCAACTCGGTCAGAGCTTCCATCACTTTTTGGATGGCCCCGCTTTTGACAACCACCGTCGTCGGGCCGAGTATCTCGCCCAGGAATTTTGCCGCTTTCGATTTACGCATCTCCTCCAGGACCTCGGGCCTGCTAACCCTTAAAACGACCTGGAGTTCCACCCGGGCCTCGGTCCCGTTAACTTCCCAGCGTTTGAGGGCTTTGACAAAGACCGGTGGGATGCCGGCGTCAGAGTTCTTTGCAAGCAGGGCGAGCAGGTGCTCCACTTTCAAGCCCTGCTCTTTGGCTTTGCTCAAGGAACCCGGCGTAACGTGGTACCGATATTCATCGGGCTTCTCCTCATCCCATTCACAGAACCTTGCAAGCTGGTAACGGACGACGCGCGGAGTCATGCGCGGCACGGTTATTCTCCCATTGGAGGCGATGTGCAGTTTTCCCTTCTCGTCGAAGGTCGAAGGTCGAGGGTCGGACATTTGACCTTCGACTTTCGACCTGGCCCGGAAGGATGTTGGAACGCTGGAACCCTCGGCAGAGCTTAGATCCACCTGACCCAGCCACGGTAAGAGATCGGTGATGAAGTAGCGGATCAATGCACCGTCTACTTCCTCCCAGCAGGCAAAGCCGCGCAGGTATTGACCATCGACGGTGCGTTTGATGAACCAGGAGTCATAGTCACCAGCAGGACGCTGAAAATCGGCATACTTCTGTTTGATGTCGCGGATGAATGCGTTGAGGCTCCACCATTTGCCTTCGGGGATGGCATCGAGCAGGTTCAGGAGAAATTCCCGCGTCTCCTGCGGTTGATTCTGCCACTCCCCTTCACAGACGATGGTTGGAACCTGTCTTAGCTCGTTGAAGGTGTCGCTTTCAAGCCATGCGTCCGTCAGGAAATGCAGGGCCTCCTCTCGCGGCGCCTCAAGGAATTTCTTCACCGCGTCGGCTTGCGGGACATTTTTCCTGAGTAATTTTGCGGCGGTGAGCAGATCAGTGAGTCGCGGCTCGGGGCGATCCGCTCTGCCCATGCGAAATGCGGCGAGCAAAGTGGTCGCATCATCAAGGATATGATCATTCGCAAGGATTTCCCTGCCCTTTTCTCCTGGTGATGCCGGGCGGCCCAGTATGCCAGACTCAACCACCACAGGTACACCGTTCGCCTGCACCTGCCCTGCACCGAAAGCAGGACGGTGTGGCGCAGGTACAGGCGCGCTGCGAACATCGGCAGTGCGATGGTTTGGAACTGCAACATTTTCGGCATTTTCTTTTTTGTTTTCAGTCTGTGGTTCTATGTCTATGAGACTGAGCATCAGCTCCAGTAAATCATCCGGGATGTAGGCAAATTCCTGGGGGCCATTCGGTGTATCGAAGAATGCGCGGGCGAGAATACCGCGATAGAACAATGCTTCGGCAGTCGAGGCAGGCTTGAGATGCGGCCGTTCGCGGTCGCGTTTGCCAGCGCCCATCTCGCGGACATCGCCAAACTGCCGCGTGAATTCCGCCCAGGGAATGCGTCCCTCTCTGGCGAGAAGCGCGTCGAGGGCGGCGCGGATGTTTGGGCTGAGAGTCTCCAGAATTTCGCGGGCCAGTTCAAAGTCCAGGAGAGAGGCGGCAAGTTCCTGGCGTGCCGCATCCGTCTCGTTGGACTCGAGTTCAAGACCCCAGAGTCCCGCGACAATGCGGAGATGTCCAATATCGTGTTTGAGGAGAGAGTGGAGAAGATCTGGCATTTCTTCGGTTGAAGGTTACAACTCTAAAGTTGAAAGTTGGAACTATTGTAATCTTCCGACCTTCAACCTGCAACTTTCTAACCTTTAACCACTTTGATTGCAGCGGGAAAGATCTCAAACGTGACCTTGCGCAGGTTGCTGCCAAAGCTGGTAAAGATCTCGCCATCAGCATGGATGTAAAGCGGACGGTCCGCACACATCACGAATTTTTTGCAGGAGCCCATGCGGATTTCTTTCGTAAAGTGCGGATGGGTTCCTTTCATAAATTCTGGAACGAGACGAAACATCATGGCGCGTGACACTTTGCGGACTATGACAAATTCCATCAAGCCATCTGTAATGTTTGAATTGGGAGAGAGCATGAAGCCGCCGCCCTCACGTCCGCCGTTGCAGATTGTGGTCATGAGCATGTAATCATCCATCGTTTCCTGATCGGTTTCAATTTGAACATGCGCCGGGTGATGATCCAAAAGAATGGTCTGGATGACCGCGGTGAGGTACATAAGAAAGCCGCGCACCACAGGAAGTTTATGCGAGCGGATGGTGACGATGGCATCAAAGCCGATGCCGAGCGTGTTATCGAAATATACCTTGCGGCCATGTTCATCGGTCATCAGGCAGAGGTCCACTGTGGAGGCTTCCCCTTTGAGGGCGTGAGCCAGGGCATGATCAGAGGGTTTGGGGACGCCGATCGCGTGAGCAAAGTCATTGCCTGAACCCACGGGGACGACGCCTAATATGGGGCGCTGTTCCTCCGGCACCTGCATCAAGCCGTTGATCACTTCATGAACCGTTCCATCTCCGCCCATGGCAATCACCATGTTATAGCCCTGTTCGCCTGCCTGCTTGGCCAGCTCAATGGCATGGCCGGGATAGACTGTGCCGCTCCAATCCACGTTGCCGTGTTCCTCGGTGATGGCACGCAGGTCACGGGCAACCATAAAAGCATGTCCCATATCGGCCATCGGGTTCAGGATGATTTTGACTTTGCGAGACATGAGTCTTCTCCTCAAGGATGTTTGCAGGTTACAACCCCGCCGGGCTTGCTCTAGTTTCTACCTTGCTATTGAATGCGGTAAATCAAAACGCCGCGACAGCGCGGCGAAAGATTCGAAACTGAGTCTGTTCATTCAATGGAATTGCTATATTGATTGGGCATGACCAGCGGGCCTGTCATTTCCCGGGCAACCACGAATGAGCCGCGTCGGTGTCTTTTGGCTTCGTATAGAGCAGTGTCCGCCGCGCGCAACAGGTCAATGCCCGTGCGGGAATGGTTGGGATACACCGCAATCCCTCCCGATACACCCAGGCAGATCTTTTGTCCATCGGGCAGCATGAACGCAAATTCGCGCATCATCGCAAGGATTTTATCGGTAATGGCCCTCGCTGCGGACAGGTCAGTCTGGCGCAGGATGAGGGTCAACTCATCGCCGCCATAACGCGCCAAAAAATCCGTCGATCTCATGCCGCCTGCCAGATAATTGAAAACCGCGCGCAAGACTTCATCCCCAATGGTATGGCCATGCGTATCGTTCACGGCTTTGAAGCCATCCAGGTCCATCATGATGACGGCGAACTGGGTATCACTTTTTTGTGCAAAGCGTGATTCCTCTTCCAGGCGCTCGTCCAACGCACGGCGGTTTGGCAGGCCCGTGACCATATCACTGTTAGCCTGCTCCATGACGATCTTGTGCAGGCTGGCATTGGAGATCGCCACAGCCGCCTGGTCCGCAAGCAGACCCAGAAGACGCAATTCCGCAGGTTGGAATGCACCTACCGTTGACCTGGAGAGATTCATGACGCCGACTACCGTATTGTTGATCTTCAGCGGGATACCAATGATCGAACCATGCCATGAGCTGGGCGTATTTTGATAAAGCGCATGTTTGGACATATCTTCGACCATGAAGATCTCCCCGCTGCGCGCAACAGAGTAGGTCAACCCGTTTCTGCGCGGCATGGATAAGGGTGTATTCCGCATCCCGTCAAAATTCAGCGCCGCGCCAAATTCAAGCTTGCCACGCGTGTAAAGAAAAATATGTGCAGTACGCGCATTCTTGACCAGACGCATGGCTTCACTCACGACTGCATCCAGGACCGTTTGCAGGTCAAGGCTGGAAGTCAAATTGAGGCTCAACTTGCGGAGTGTGTCCAGTTCATCCGCCTGCTGCTTGAGGAGCATCATCAGCGAATGCTTGGAGATAAGATCCTCAGTCCCTGAACTGACCTGATCTTCACTGATAGACGGTTGAGGAGAGGCAGCTGCGGCTTCAATCAGCACCTGGATCAACTTAAATACACCCTCTTTTTCTTCGATAGGAATGCTAGTGTCCTGCAATATGATCTCCCGCGCTCGTTCGAAGAACTCAGTGCGCCTGGCTTGGTCTGCATTCATTTTCGTTTCGTGAAGCGTCCCTTGTACCACAAACCTGGCCTGAACATAATCACATGTTAGTACCAGAAGTAACAGTTGAGCGATTCAGATTGATTACATTATACGGCTATTTTTCGTACATTTACCTGTGTTAAAATGAATGGAAATATTTCCGAAGAGGTTCTCGTGTCCGACTCACTCAAGCCTGCCCGCCCCACACCGCTTCAGCCACGCCGACGAGGGATCATCGTCGGTGCATCAAGTGGAATCGGCGCGGCGCTCGCTCGAAAACTATCACAGGAAGGCTGTACCCTGGCCTTGCTTGCCCGGCGTCCGGAGATGCTGGAAACTCTGTGTGATGAGATCAACCAGAAAAACGGTGAAATCCGTGCGCTGGCTTATTCTCACAACGTAACCGACTACGCTTCCGTTCCAGCATTGCTCACCAAAGTCACCGCGGACCTGGGCGGGCTTGACTTGTTTGTCTTCATGGCCGGTGTCAACTATCCTCCGGGCGGCATCGATAAGTACAACTTCGAGAACGACTGGCAGATGATCGAGGTCAATCTAATCGGCGCCATGGCCTGGATGGACCGGGTAGGCGCGATGTTCCACTCCGCCCGAAGCGGACAAATCGTGGGCATCTCCTCCGTTGCTGGCGATCGCGGACGCGTGGGAAACCCGGGCTATAACACCTCGAAAGCTGGACTCACTACATACCTGGAGGCGCTGCGTAACCGTCTTACACGACGCGGTGTGAATGTACTTACCGTCAAGCCGGGATTCGTGAAGACGGATATGCTCAAGGCTGCACAGGGCGGAACGCCCTTTGCCATTGAGCCTGAAAAAGCCGCCAACGATATTTACACAGCCATCCGCCAACGCAAGCAGATGATTTATACACCGTCGCGGTGGCGCTGGATCATGCTGGCGATCCAACATACACCGTCATTTATTTTCCGCAGGTTATCATTCTAGACCACGGACCATAGACCATGGACGACAGGAACAGTCTTTCATCCACGGTCCATTGTCCGTTGTCCATCGTCGGGATCCCATGCAAAACACCTTCACTCAATTTGAAAACTTCGGCCATTCACTGAAAGCGCCGTCCTATCATATTCGACCCAGGTCATCGGAGGATATTAACGAGGCATTCCAACTTGCGAAGAAAACCGGGCTGACCATCACTGCGCGCGGCGCAGGTCGCAGCTACAATGATGCTGCATTAAACGGCGGCGGCATTCTGTTGGATGTGTCGGGGATGAATCACTTCCTCGAATGGGATCCGGCCTCAGGTCAGGTAAGATGCGAGCCCGGCGTTACGCTGGAACAACTTTGGAAAAAAGTCCTGCCCGACGGTTGGTGGCCTCCGGTTGTCTCCGGCACGATGTTCACCACACTTGGCGGATGTCTCAGCGCAAATATCCACGGAAAAAACAACTTCCGCATGGGACCGATCGGCGAACACGTGCTCGAGTTCTCGGCCATATTGCCAACCGGCGCAGAGGTGACCTGCTCTCCCAAAATCAACGCCGATCTGTTCTATTCCATGATCAGCGGTCTCGGCATGCTGGGAATCTTCACATCCATCACCATGCAGATGAAGAAAATGCACTCCGGTCTGCTCGAAGTCCATGCGTGGCCGTCGCGCACATTGAAAGATCATTTGCAGTCATTGGAGGATGGCGCGCCGAATTACGATTACATCGTCGGCTGGCTGGATACGATCAACACGATCGGTCACGGACAAATTCATGCTGCGAATTATCTGCATGAAGGCGAAGACCCCGACGCACAAGAGAACATGCAGCTCGCCTATCAAAATCTACCGAGCCGTTTGTTCGGCATTATGCCGAAATCTCTGTTACATTATTTCCTGACGCCATTCGCGAACAATCTTGGCTGGGGTCTCGTTAATACGGCCAAATACATCGTCAGCCTGCGTAAGAGTGTCTTCCGCGAATCGCATGCCGCCTTCCATTTCCTCCTGGACTATGTGCCCAAGTGGGAACTGGCCTACGGACGCGGTGGACTCATCCAGTACCAGTCTTTCCTGCCAAAAGAGACAGCGCTCCAGGCCTGGACCGAAATGCTGGCTCTCGCCAAAAAGCAGGGACTCCCCTCCTATCTTGGCGTGACCAAACGTCACCGCCCCGACAAATTCCTGCTGAGCCACGCCGTGGATGGATTCTCTGCGGCCCTCGATTTCAAAGTGACCGATCGCAACCGTGCCCGCCTGAGCCAGTTGTTACAAGAATACGACCGCATCGTTATAGCTAATGGAGGTCGCTTCTATTTTGCCAAAAATAGCGAAACCTCCGCCGAAACGACGCGCGCCTTCCTGGGTGCAGAAACCGTCGAAAAATTCATGAAGCTCAAGAAACGCTGTGACCCGAACGGGCTGCTGGAATCGGATTTGTATCGAAGGATTTTCTGCAGATAGAAGGATCTGTCATTGGGAGGGCGCCGTCTTTCGCCCGAAGCAATCCGAGTCTTTTAGAAGTGCTAACGCCATAGGAGATTGCTTTGTCGGCGGCAGCCTCGCAATGACATTTACTTTACCGGTAAGAGTTGAGCAGGCAAAATGACTGAACAGTATGATTTAATCGTGATCGGTGCCGGGCCCGCGGGGGAAAAGGGTGCAGAAAAAGCGGCACACTACGGCAAGCGTGTTGCGCTGATCGAACGTGAGCGGTATGTTGGAGGCGCGGGGATCAATACGGGGACAGTTCCTTCCAAGACGCTGCGTGAATCTGCCCTGTACTTTTCCGGCCTGCAGCAGCGGGGTCTTTATGGCATTGACTATTCCCTCAAAGACGATTTGTCCATTCGGGACTTCATGTATCGCGAGCGGCTGGTTGTTGAAAAAGAACGAGACATGATACGACAATCGCTTCACAACCAGAACGTCTCTCTTCTGCGCGGCGTTGCTTCCTTCAGAGACAACCATACGATCCATATTACAGCAGCAGATGGCGAACAGGATATTTCCGGCGAGATCATCCTGATCGCGACCGGTTCCTCTCCACATCGCCCGCCCGAGATTCCATTCGATGACAGGCTGATCTACGACTCAGATACCATCCTGCACATGGACCACATTCCCAAGACCATGGTCGTGGTCGGTGGAGGAGTGATCGGTACGGAGTACGCATCCATTTTCACGGCGCTGGGTATTAAGGTCACCTTGATAGAACCGCGCGGACGAATTGTCGGCTTTGCAGATTCAGAAATCACGGACCGTCTCACCGATCAATTGCGGAAGCTTGGGCTGACGTTCCTGTTCGGCGATAAGATGGCGGCAATCGAGGCGCGCGGCAATCACGTCCGCCTGATGTTAGAAAAAGGCGGCGCGGTTGATTTTGAAACAGCTCTGATCGCAGCGGGCAGGCAGAGCAACGTTGGCGAACTGGAACTCGATAAGATTGGAGTAAAGTGTGGCAATCGCGGACTGGTGCTGGTCAATGAGAGTTTCCAGACGAATATCCCGAACATATACGCCGCGGGAGATGTGATCGGCTTCCCGGCACTGGCATCTACTTCTATGGAACAGGCCCGAGTGGCTGTCTCCGGCGCATTCAACCTCGCATACAAGGAACAAATTCCATCCGTCCTGCCATTGGCGGTCTATTCCATCCCTGAAATTTCCATGGTCGGCATGACCGAGGATCAATGCAAGGAAAATCATACGGAATATCTGCTTGGGCACGGTTACTATGCAGATAACGCCCGCGGCCAGATCATCGGCGATATGAGCGGTATGGTCAAGCTGATCTTCTCGCCTGTTGACAAAAAGCTGTTGGGAGCGCACATCATCGGTGAACAAGCCTCTGAACTGATCCACCTGGCAGCGCAGGCGATCATGGCCCACGGCACCATTGATACGTTCATCGATGCGGTCTTCAACTATCCTACGCTGGCCGGGACCTACGAACAGGCTGCATACGATGGCCTGGCAAATTACGAGAACTGGTTGAAGAACAAAATATCATGAACTGTGAAGTGATTGATTTGGGGCTAATCGATTATGAACGCGCCTGGAAGTTACAGGACGCGTACGCACGTGAGATTGCCGAAGGAAAACGTCCACCAACTTTACTTTTGCTGGAGCACCCTCACGTTTACACATTTGGTCGTAAAGGACACGCCGAAAATTTGTTATGGGGTGAAGAGCAATTAAAGCAAAAAGGAATTGATGTGCACTGGGTGGACCGCGGTGGCGATGTGACCTATCACGGGCCGGGACAGTTGGTGGGGTATCCATTGATTCCGCTTTTATCCCCCTCTCCCGATTTTGGGAGAGGGGGTAGGGGTGAGGGGGAAGGGAAAATCCCCGATGCCGATTACGTTGGCTACGTCCGCAAATTGGAAAAGGTTCTTATCGCCGCGCTGGCAAATCTGGGCATCGTATCCGGCCAGCGTCCCGGCAAGACCGGGGTGTGGATTCAGGCGGATGTCCATTCGCGCTGCCTACGCTGCAAGCCGGAAGATAAACAGAAGCCCGCGAAGATCGCGGCTATCGGCGTCAAAGTGGACGCCCGCGGCATCTCGCGTCACGGTTTTGCCTTGAATGTGAATCCAGACATGGATTATTGGGATGGCATCATTGCCTGCGGGTTACAGGATGAGCCCGTGACTGCACTTGCGGATCTGCTCGATCCTGTCCCTTCCATGGAGCGCGTGAAAGAGGAAGTGGTCAGGGCGTTTGGGGAGGTGTTTGAGTTTCAGAAATAATCGGTGATCGAGTAGGACCGACCGTACTTTACGAAGGCCGTATCGAGATCACTGGTTTGATGTCAGCGTCTTATTTTGAGTTTTTGCACAACGGTGCAGTAAAATTCCCTCTATGACCCACTGGACCCTTATTCCCGGCATCCTCATCCAGGGCTATCGTGTTGCCTCCGGGCCATCGGCTGACTATCCCTACGGTGCACTGGACCGTCAGAGGCCTATCTTTACATCACGGGGGCTCGATCTGAGCGAATACTTCAACGGCACACTTAACATCGATATTCGTCCGCGCACGTTTACGATGGTCAAGCCTGAATTTACCTTTCATTCTGTTGAATGGACTGACCTGCATCCCCCCGAGCATTTTTCATTTTCGCGCTGCGAGGTGATCTTCAAAAATGTGAAATACGATGGCTGGGTGTACTATCCGCATCCCGAGACCAAGAAGCGCAATTTCCAGAACCCGTCGCTGCTGGAGGTGATCGCCATGCCTGTTCCAGAAATCAAATATAGAGACCGTCTGCAGGTGCTGATAAATCCAGAAGAGATTGAAATCAAATGAACTCTGCAAATGTTGTATAGCCTTCGCAAAGTTCTTTCATACACTGCCCGTAGTACAATTAAACTCATCATAATGTCATCCTGAGCGGAGCAAAGGATCTCCAGTCTAGATTCATGAGACTCTTCGGTCGCACCCCGAAAGAACATCGGGGCAGGTCGAACACTCCCTCAGAGTGACACAGATTTGGAGTCTAACAGTCAAGGATGTCTACAAAACGAATAGCTGTTCTGACGAGCGGAGGCGATGCACAGGGAATGAACGCCGCCGTTCGGGCAGTGGTCCGCACTGCATTGGATAAGGGTGCTGAAGTTTACGCGGTCTTTGAAGGTTATCAGGGACTGGTGGAAGGCGGGGAGCGCATCCGCAAGATGGATTGGGATTCGGTGGGTGGAATCTTACAGCAAGGCGGGACCATCATCGGAACCGCGCGCAGCGAAGAATTCCGCACCCATGAGGGACGCCGAAAAGCCGCCTTGAATTTGATGCTGCAGGGCATTGACGGGTTGATCGTCATCGGCGGCGATGGCTCGCTTACCGGCGCAGACCTGTTCCGCCGCGAATGGCCGTCTCTGCTGGAAGAGCTTACCCAGAGCGGCGAGATCACAGCCGAAAGCGCCGCAGAACACCCGAATCTCCTGATCGTGGGCATGGTCGGCTCGATCGATAACGATTTCTCCGGCACGGAAATGACCATCGGCACCGACAGCGCCCTGCATCGCATTACCGACGCGGTCGATGCGATCACGAGTACCGCGGCCAGTCACCAACGCACGTTCATCGTCAAAGTAATGGGGCGTAATTGTGGTTATCTTGCACTGTATGGTGCGCTTGCAACAGGAGCGGACTGGGTACTCATACCCGAGGCACCGCCGGATGTGGACAACTGGCAGCAGGTGATGGTCGAGCGCCTCAAGGCCGGGACCCGGGCCGGGCGCCGCGACCATATCGTGATGATGGCGGAAGGTGCCCAGGATCGCTACGGAAATTACATTGGATCTTCGGAGGTTCAGCGCGTGCTGGAGGAAGGCCTCGGAGAAGAAGTCCGAACCACGGTGCTGGGGCATGTGCAGCGCGGCGGACGTCCGAGTGCGTACGACCGCACGCTGGCTACCCTGTTGGGCTACGAAGCTGTTGTGGCCATATTGAATGCCAAACCCGAAGATGAACCCGTGCTGGTCGGGACAAGGGCCAACCGCATCACCCGCCTGTCATTGATGGAGTGTGTGACAAGAACGCAACAGGTCGCGGAGGCCATCAATGCCAAAGACTATGAGAAGGCAATGTCCTTGCGCAGCGCCAGCTTCAAGGATGCCTTCAGTACTTTGAAGACCATGGTGCGTGCCCTCCCGCATGCACCCGAACCAGGGCAAAAGAGATTCCGCATCGCTGTGTTACACGCCGGCGCTCCTGCACCGGGCATGAACACCGCGGCCCGCGCCGCCGTCCGTCTCGGGCTGGACCGCGGTCATATCATGCTTGGTGTGAGCAACGGCTTCGAGGGCCTGGCCGAGGGACAGGTCAAGGAAATGGCATGGACCAGTGTCAACGGCTGGGCTTCACTGGGCGGCTCGATGATGGGGACCAGCCGAAAAGTTCCACATGGCAAGGACATGTATTCCATTGCCCGCACCATTGAAGACAACCAGATTGATGCCATGCTGATCATCGGCGGCTGGAACGCGTACGAGGGCGTCTACTCCATGATCAAGGAGCGGGCGAATTTCCCGGCGTTCAATATTCCCATCGTATGCCTGCCGGCCTCCATCAACAACAATCTGCCCGGCTCAGAGTTCAGCATCGGTGCGGATACCGCATTGAACAATATCGTCGAAGCTGTGGACAAGATCAAGCAGTCCGCGGTCGCCACGCGGCGCTGCTTCGTCGTCGAGGTTATGGGACATTGGTGCGGCTATCTCGCTCTGATGGCGGGTCTGGCCACGGGCGCAGAACGTTTCTATCTGCCGGAGGACGGCATCACGCTCAAGGAACTACAACAGGATGTGGAGAATCTCATCCGTGGTTTCAACAGCGGCAAACGTCTCGGACTTGTGATCCGCAATGAGTATGCCAATCCGATTTATTCCACGAATTTCATCTGCTCGCTGTTCGAGGAGGAAGGCAAGGACGTGTTCGACGTGCGCCCTGCGATCCTGGGGCACCTGCAGCAGGGCGGCGACCCTTCCCCATTCGACCGCATCCAGGCCACGCGGCTGGCGAGACTCTGCCTTGAGCACTTGATCCAGCAGAGTGACCTGGGCGATACGAGCGGCAGCTTTATCGGCTTGCAGGATGGGAAATTTATCTTTCACGATATGCGAGACTTCGACCGTATGGCAGACATGCAGTGCCAGCGTCCACGTAATGAATGGTGGCTGAGCCTGCGCCCCATCGCCAACATCATGGCAAAGCTGACGCCAGAAGCATAAAATAAAAACGTCCCGAAGGTTTGGATCCTTCGGGACGTTTCGCTTCAAATCAGTAAAGGAGAGCTAACGCTATGCCGCTGATCTATGCCTGTATCGCCCCGCACGCAGGGGATTTGATCGCAGAGACTGCTGAAGACAGGAACAAGATAACTCTCACACGTCAATCCATGCAGGAGATGGGTGCGCACTTGCAGGCGCTCGCGCCAGAGGTGATCGTGATCATCAACCCGCATGGATTCCGCGTGCAGAATGCGATCAGTGTTTCCATTGCCGAGAGATCGAATGCCAAATGGTCACCTGACATCGAATTGGACTTTGAGATGGACCCGTCTCTGGCGAATGCCATCGCAGATAAAGCCGAAGAGATGTCCGTGCCGGTAGTGAGGTATATCTACGGCGCCAGCGGCGGACCTGAATGCTTTATCCCCCTCGACTGGGGTGCGGTGGTGCCTTTGTATTTCATGGGACATCGCTTTGAAAACAAGCCAAAGATCGTACACATTAGTCCGATGAGACTCCTGCCTTATCAGACCCATTATGATTTTGGCCGGGCACTGGGGCAAGTGGTGAAAGCATCAGACGCGCGCATTGCCCTGATCGCGAGCGCAGACCAGGGTCACGCGCACGATGCGAGCGGCCCGTATGGGTTCGATCCCGCCTCCGCAAAATATGACGCGTGGATGCAGGATGTAATCCGCTCAGATCGCCTCGCTGACCTGCTGACAGTAGATCCCGCTCTGGTAGCCGATGGCAAACCCGACAGTCTCTGGCCGACGCTTATTTTGGCGGGCGCGCTCAAGGAAAACCCGATGAAGGCGAAATTGCTTTCGTACGAAGTAAATATCTACTTTGGGATTCTATGCGCGGAGTTCAAGGAATGAACCTGTGAAAAATCAACTCTTTCGTGATTTCCTGACCAATCTCGACCAACCTATGCCTTTGTCAGAGAAGCTCTTCAAATTGACACGCAACCTTTGGCGGCGGGTCATTTTGCGGAAGAACTGCTGCGGCCACGACGGTGAGCCTGGCTGCTGACGCGTCGCACATCCCTCTGGTTCAGAGGAACATCATCACCCGCATCCGCATGAACATAAATGATCCTCTCCGCCCCTCCTTCCAGTCGGGGCACCTCCCCCAAATCCGACTGGGGTTCGTCGGATTTAGGGGAGGCAGGTGGGGGCCGGGAACGAAATTATGATCCACATCGTCTATCTCCAAGAAATGGAGAAAAGAATGAAAACGTTTAACCGTATTTTATTGTTCGGCCTTGCTGTACTTCTGTTTGTGGCCTGCAGTCCCAGGGCCACGGCGGCCCCCGCGTCGATCCAGGTGGATAACCCCTATGCGCCGCAGGCCGGTGATGACGCCCTGAAAGGGGACGACATCCGAATTGATTCATCCTCACTGAACGCCGCAAATTCACAGATCACGTTGAACTTTGCTTACTTCCCGCCGACACCCTGTCACCAACTGCGTGTGGTCGTGGCCCAGCCCGATGCTCAGAACCGCATCAATGTCAAGGCTTATACTGTCGTTGAGAAGGACAAGCCATGCACCTTGATGGCCCTTGCCACGCCGCAGCAGGCCAGCCTCAACCTGAACAGCATTCCAAAGGGACATTACAGTCTTTGGCTGAATGATAACCAGGTCGGCGAATTCGACTCGTAACTCAATCCTGTGAACAAAGAGACAAGCCAGCGATCTTCACTGGCTTGTTTGATTCTTATCGCTCTTTAACATACTTTGATAACGCTTATCATATACTACAAAGTGCCGCCGCATAAAAATCCAGACAGATATTACAAATCAGCCTGCAATTTCTGGCAGTTGTCTGGCAGGTAATGAAGATGAGCGGCAATTCCAAAAAGGAGCGGTCGATGGATATTATTGTTACAAAGGATCAGGAAACGCGGCATGTCAGTGTTATGAAGTTGCGCGGATCGTTGGATGGAAACACCTATGAACACTTCATCCGTGAGGCAGAAGAACTTTATGACTCGGGAGTGCGAAATCTTCTGGTGGATATGACAAATCTGTCATTTCTCAGCAGCGCGGGTCTGGCAGCGCTTCATCGCGTTGCCTTGATCTACCGCGGCGAAGACCGCTCTACTCTGCCTGAAGGCTGGGCAGCCATGCACGCCATTGGCCGTGACCGTGAGAACGGCATGAATTTCCAGGAGCATATCAAGCTTCTCCATCCAAACGAAAAGATCCGGGACGTGCTCGACACGGTCGGCTTTCAGTCTTTCTTTGAGATCTTCGAGGATATCCACCCGGCAATTGCTTCGTTTCAATAGTTGATGCAGGAACATTCCGAAGGCATATCCCTCGGAACGTTGCACGAATTTCAGAAGAGGATCGAATGACCACAAAATTGACCTGGCTTGGACATGCCGCGCTCGCGCTGGAAACCGATGGATATAAACTCCTCGTTGATCCCTTCCTGACGGGGAATCCTGCCGCGTCTCTCAAGCCCGAAGATGTGGAGGCGGACTTCATCCTGATCAGCCACGGACACGGGGCGTCACGTGGGTGACGCCGTGGATATTGCGAAACGGACCGGTGCAATGGTCATCAGCAATTTCGAGATCGCTGCCTGGTTCGGGAAACAGGGCGTGGAGAAGAACCATCCCCAGCACCTGGGCGGCGGACGCACACATCCATTCGGCTATCTCAAGTTAACACTCGCCCTGCATGGGTCCATGCTGCCGGACGGCACCTATGGCGGCAATCCCTGCGGCTTCCTGCTGACGACCAATGATGGCAGGAAACTCTATCTCGCGCAGGATACCGGTCTGTTCGGCGACATGAAATTGATCGGTGAGGAGGGGCTGGACCTGGCAGTCATCCCCATCGGCGACAATTTCACGATGGGTCCGGGTGATGGGTTACGTGCGGTGAAACTGCTGGAGCCGAAGGTCGTCATTCCCATTCACTACAACACATTCGACCTGATCGCACAGGATGCTAACAGCTGGGCCGACCGGGTGCAGAAGGAAACGAAGACAAAGGTCGTCGTTTTGAAACCGGGGGAGAGTTATCAGTATGAGTCCCGTTCCCGAAAGGGCTACATCCTTTCGGGAGTGGAATTCTATCAGGGTGTCGGTGTAGGATATGGCGGCCACACTGGGACATCGACAGGGCCAGCGTAACCATCCTTGTGAGCAAGAAACACCCGGGCATGGGAAGTCTCGGAACAGCCAGCCTCGTCCCTGACAGAGAGAGCCGCATCGATCGGCTCAACCACGGAACTATCCATTACATATCCAAGGGGAGTAAAGACAAGTTTTCCTCCCTGGCAGGTCCAGGCTTCGACCAGGTAAATGGGCCGACCCTTGTCCTCCTGGTCGCCCGGCCTCAGCGTGTAGCCTGACCAGTAAATCGTGACCTGATCGCCTTGACGATCAGCAGAGACATTCGTGGGTGGTGGGAAATTTGGATGACGGAATGGATGCAGCGGAGGTACTTTGTCCGGATAATAATCAGGCGCAAGGCTGGATAGTTCTCCGTCCAATTGAATGCTTCTTGCATTGACCCAGCAGGAATCCTGATATCCTCTAGGAAGTCCGTAAAGCCAGGTGGAGGTTGAGTCCCCGCTGCGGATTTCCATCCGCCCCTGGAATTCGATTTCATTGCCTCTGATCAAACCAAATTCGTAAAGGTAGGGCTCACCGGGGCCATAGCGGCAACTGATCTGATCGGCAATCACTACGCCTTTCAACGTTGTATACACGGGTGTCGCCGTCAGCGTGGCTGTTGGAGTAATCGTCACAGTTGGAGTTTCGGTGGGAGTGTTCGTCGGTGTATTGACCGGGGTTGGTGTCCCCGTCGAAGTGGGAGCGGGTTCAGAGGTCAGGGTGGATGCGGCAGGAATATTTATGGTGGGCGGCAATGATGTTTCAACGGCTGGGGCTGTCGGCTTGGGGACTGCCAGTCCAATGCCCGCAGCAACAGCGAGGACTGCCGCAATGGTCAACAGCTTGCCGCCCGTCACCCCCAGGACGGAAGAGAAGAGCGCTGGCATCTTCAGCCACAGCGACATGAGCGGACCCACGGCGGCCATGGGTGTCATTTTGCCGCTGGCAATGTTGACGTAATTTCTGCTCCCCACCAACCTGAGAGCCACGATGCCGGGTTGCTTGAAGCGCTTATCTTTATTGAGAGCGAAGGTCTTTAGCTGATAGGCGGCTGCAGCCGGCATATTGATGAAAACGTGCACGCTGCCGGCAGTCACCTTTTCGATCTTGAGTTGAGATGGGTTGGCGCTGGTAAGCTGGGCAACAAAATCAAGGAGTTGTTTCTTTTTTGCCTCATCCAGTTGGGAGATGTCAATGCCCTGAATGACCAGTTCCACCTGGCGGTTCGGTTCCTCGGGAGCAGGCGGGAACTTTTTCAAGTATTCGCTCAGATCATCTATCAGTCGAGCCGCGGCCTTTTCAAGCCCCAGCTTCTCAACCTCGATCATTTGCAGTCCAGCCAGTTGATAACGGATTGCGGGAGGCAGTTTGACAGGGTCGAGCTTGAGGGCGAAGATAGGACGCGGGGGATCCTGCGCCAGGTCGATCTCCCTGCGGACATTATCCGATGCGGCAGAATTGGCGGATAGCATGAGGACGAAGGCTTTGGATGTTTCAATGGCTTCGACGATCTGTACACGCCATTGATCGCCCGCGTCGATCCCCTCGCGGTCGATCCAGACCGATATCCCTGCTTCCTTCATTTCCCCGACAATATGGTCGACCGTTTCCGTGTCCCGCCGCGAATAACTGGTGAAGACCTGGCTGTTCATGAATACTTTCTGCCTCTCCAAGCTGCGTCTCGGATAATGATACAAATTTCCTTATTCAAAGTCAACAATAGTTCCTGGTCTCCATCATATCATTCTGGCTGCGCACGGTGCAGGGAACGGCCTTCGGGAGATTGATACGAAAGTTATTGCTTCTCGTGTTGAAAGTAAAACAGAAGGAGCACAGCAGCCAGCAAGCCCATCACAATTCCGTAGACCCATACACTCAGAGTGCGCACCAGGTCGAACTGACCTGTGACGAGGTTGAAGGCCCACACCAGAAAGTGGCCGCCAAAGAACAGGATGAGTCCCTGCATCCCCATGCGGATCTCGGACCAGTTGTTCAATGCTTTCATTCGGGCCGCCCAGAAGAGGATGCCTGCAAAAAAGGAGGACATGATGCGCGCATCGAATGGAGTGACGGGCCAGGGCCAGTAATTGGTGATGAACTTGGCCGGGTTGATGAAGAGCATCCCCAGGAGTACCGCAGCGACGAACATCACAATGGTCAGTGCATTCTGCAGTGGGTTGGAAAGCGCTGGCTGAGCACTCTTTGCAGCGGTCGCGCTCGCTTCAGCGCCGCGCGGCTCCACAAAGGGAATGACCAGCGGTTCTGCTGTGTAAGCGATCATCCAGACGATGGCGGCGATATTGAAGGGCGTCCAGTTGATCTGGTCCACGTGCCAGTAGGTGGCGGCGAAGATGAAGACCAGGAAGGCCATGGTGCCCCAGGACATCCAGCGCAGCCGTGACCAGTTCGATTCACGCCACATCATGAAGCCTTCGAAGCAGCGCAGCGCAAAGGATGTGCCAATGAACATGGAAGAAAGCCGGCTGCCAATGGGCCATGCAAAATGACCGGCGAAGCCCGGCAGGAAGACCAGCCAGATGACAAATCCCAATGCAAGCAGGAACTGGGTCAGACCGACGTTACGATAGGAACTGGATGTCATGGGTGCCTCCAATTATCCTGTTGGTCGAGTAGCCCCGCACGCTCTCGGCGGGGCGTACCAAGACCAAAAAATTGTCAAAAACGAAGCATTTATTGAAACGGGTGGTCTCGATATGCTCCTCGCCAAACACTCGGAGCTACTCGACCACCGGACTCTGTCTCTAGCGCCTGCCTCGAAGCAACCGCCTGATGAGGAAAATACTGAGAAAAACAATCAGCCCAAGGATGACGAGGACGAACGCGATCACTAAGATCAGATTGAGAGTCACCTGGCCTTTGCCTGGGTTGGGCTGCACGTCCACGGAAAGGAAGGCTGTGCGTTCGATCTGTGAGCCATCGGGAGCGAGACCGGTCACCACGATGTCCACTCCATGCGTGCCGGCGATTTGAGCCGTCCATGCAGCAGAGACCTGTGTGCCGGGCTTGAAATCCACCGTTTCCGTCTTGCCATCCGGGGCGCGGATATTGGCCTGCGCCTGTGTGATCTGCAGAGGCTGACCGTTCAGCGAAAGGTTTGCGCTGAACAGGACCTCCTCGCCTAACCTGGGAATTAACGTATTGGAATTCGCGTCCAGCGTTGCGCCACCGATGAAATAGACGGAGATCGCGAAGTCCGCACCGGAGGAGGGGGTTGATTCGGTGGCAAGCACCGTGACCTTCCAGGGGCCGGGTTTGGGATTCTGGAACCCATAGCCGAGATAGATCATCGAGGACGGATCATCTACTCGGATAAAACCGTTCGCCTGTGGGTCAAGCTGGATCACGTTGCCGCTGGCGCCGCGCACACTGACCGTCACGGAGCGCGTCGCATCATACAGCGCAAACGACGCGACACTCACGTTGGGATCAATGTTGATGGTAATTTCGGTTGAACTCGCGGCGTCCACGTGGCCGGT
>JAKOVF010000343.1 GCA_029782225.1 Chloroflexota bacterium
GTCCTTCTTGCGCATCAGCCTCTTCGGTCGCGGCAGGTAAAACCGCACCTCAACCACCACGGGCCCGTCCATCGGCGTGATGCCCGCCTCCGCTACCGCAGCCATTACCGCTGCCTTGTACGCATTGACCGGGTGATCCGTCGGCGTGTAGTTGCGTATGTGCCCCGCAATCACTGCGTGTCGCTGCCGGGGCTGAGCGACAGGGACAACGGGGATGGTGATACGGATCATTCCCGATCACCCACTTGATCACGTCCCTCTGCGTTGACAACCTTGACGTAGACGGGATCGTACGGGTGACTTCTATAAGCGTGCCGTCCCACGATGGGGTGAAAGATGTGCCTCCATATCCAGGCGAGAATTGGATGGCACGTGGGGATGAACGTGTAGCAATACTCGCAGTAGATGCCAGCGAACGGTCGCCAGTACAGATAAGCCCTGCGATAGCGCGCCCTGGCGCAACACAACACGTGTCCCGTATTAGGCCGCCAATCACTCATCCCCGCCACCTCCCGTCAAGCCAGCCGCCTGACACGCCGCCGCGTCAGGATTTGTGCCTGCAACCTTACCGCCTGCGTTGCTTTGCTGCTCCTTCACGATCTGCTCCACAACCTCGCCCCCCAATCCTTCTCAGAGAGCCGTAGACGGCCCACAATCGATTTTCTAATCCCATACGGTCCTTGGGTCGTCCTCGTCCACAAACTCGCCTCCAGAGGCGTCTGTGGACGTCTGGGGCGACTCTACGGGTTCTTCCCCCTCCCCCTTTTGTCTTAGGCTCAGCGCAAAGGCTAAGACCTCTTCCTCAGTCGCTTCGTCAATTCGATTTAGAAGAATCAGCATGTCCTCCAGTTGCTCATCGGTCAGAAACCCCTTCTCATTACCGCTATACGCAGCTTCCACGAATGCGCTATGCAATTTGCGAATCTCGCGATCCAGGAGTCTTCTTGCCACGCCGCATCGCCTCCAGATAGATCAAGTAATCCTGCATTTCGTGACGTTCCATGTCCCGTAGCGTAGAGGTACCGGCATCCAACCGGACATACACCTTGCCGCCATCTGGTGCGTATCTCAGCTTTGCAATCTCGATCTCCATCACACCGTCAACTTCGGGTGGCACCTCGCCGTGTGCGTCGTGGATGTACTTGCCTTCACGGTGCAGAAGCAGTATGCCGTCTGAGTGTTGCTCGATCACCGCAGACTCGTAAAGGTCGCTGATCTTGGGACGCTTATCGTCCCGGTGCGCAAGGCTACGGTTTACCTGTGATACCACGATCATGGGCACTTGCAGTTCTCCCGCGAGGGCGCGTAGCTCCTTGACGTTGTGGCCTACTGCATGACGCTTCTCGCGTACTCCAGGTGGATCATTGAGGAGTGTCAAGTAGTCCACGATGATGTAGTCCAATCCATGCCTAGCCTCCAACACCCTCGCCAACGATTGTACGTGTTGCACCCCAATGCTGCGGTTGTCGCAGATGTACAGGGGCAAACCAGCCACCTCTGACACTGCGTACTCCAGCTTGCCTCGA
>JAKOVF010000354.1 GCA_029782225.1 Chloroflexota bacterium
AAGATATTTATGGCTGCATTTACGTCCCGGTGAAGTGACATGCCGCAGTGTGGGCACTTGTGCCACCGTTGCGACAGCGGCTTCTCGACGATGCAGCCACACCCAGAGCAAATCTGCGACGTATTGCGGGGGTCAACTTCGACAACCTGACGCCCAGCCTCTGCCGCTTTGGCCTTCAGGATTGTTACGAAGAGGTTCCAACCCGCATCGCTGATGCTCTTGGCAAGGTGGTGGTTCTTGAGCATTCCCTTTACGTTAAGGTCTTCGACGGCAATGAGCCCGTAACGATTGACCAAGGAACGCGCTATTTTGTGAGCCATATCCCTGCGTTGGTTGGCAACATGCGCATGTGCCTTCGCAAGTTGGCGCACGGCTTTCTTACGGCGATGGCTTCCCTTCTGGCGTCGGGAGACCATTCGCTGCAACCGTTTGAGGTTGTGTTCCGATTTGCGAAGATACTTAGCAGAGGGAAAGAACTCACCATCTGATGTAGTCGCAAAGAATTCAAGCCCCAGGTCTACACCCACGGCTTTGTCTGATGGAGGTGGTACCGCAGGGTCTACTTCGACAGAGAAGCAGGCGTACCACCTATCTGCCTTTCGGTGAATGGTGAGCGTCTTCACTTTTCCTTGGAGAGGTCGATGCAGCTTGATCTTTACGAGACCGATCTTGGCAAGCTTCAGCCGCCCGTTCTGAAGTTGAAACCCACTCTGGGGATAGGTGAAGCTGTCGTAACGACGGGCTGACTTGAACCGTGGATATCCCGGCTTTTCTCCAACTTTGACTCGGCGAAAAAACGCCTGAAAGGCTTTGTCTACCCGCCTTACGACATCTTGAAGTACCTGTGAGTACACCTGATTGAGTCGCAAGTCTTCCTTCTTCCAGATGGGCAATTGCTTGATCTGATCGTAGGCTGTCAGAGATCGCCGCTCATTTTTCCAGGCTTCTCTCCGCTCAGCGAGACAACGGTTGTAGACCAGAGAGTAGAGCCAAAGCGTCTCATTCAGTTTTCTTTCCTGCTCCTTGTTTGGGTACAGTCTGTATTTGTACGCCTTGAGCATCACACTCCACCTCCTTCCTGATTGCGTCTATACAGTACTGATGCTTGGACTTGCCCGTTGCGAATGCGGCTCGATGGAGCAGATTGTGAAGCTCTGGCGTCAAACGGAGCGGAAAGTGGATATACCTCTGCTTTCCCATGACAATCACCTCTATAGTTAGTATACTAACCATAGCTAGTATTGTCAACAGGAATTGCGCGTCAGTTTGTTGCAAATAGGCCGCCTTTCATCCCCGGATTGAAATCCGGGGTTTTCCCGGCGGTCTCCTATAATGAAGTTATAGAGTTCTTCTTCCGTGAAGACTTTCAGCCACATGAAACCCAATTTGGGGCCATGCTCTTCGCGGATGACAACCTGTGTGCCGTCCAGCGTCGCTTCGATTGCGGCGGCTAGCTTCTCGGCCTGTTCCTTGCTCCTCTCCTTGAAGCCATAGTCACCTACATCGTGTATGCGGAACTCAGTTTGCACCAACGTACCAGGCTCCAGGGACTCTATGACTTCCCTGAGCGGCGCATCAGGTCTGGGCCGATACCTCGCGAACACGCCGCCGACGATGGACTCAGACACGTCGTGGTCAATGCGGTTGGCGTAGCACGCCAGGCGTATTGCGTCTGCGAGGTCGGTGGTGGTATCATTAGGTGACTGGTTACTTGGCTGCTCCTGTGCGGGAGCGGCTTTTTTGTCGGTCAAGTGGATGACCTCCTTTCTAAAGGAATCATCACGATTTTTTTCATCTTGGATTCTCCTTTCTCCGCGTGGTTACTTCGTCACTCCGACCCCTTGGCATACATCTTGGACAATAACCTGGTATCCATCAATTACATCAAGGAGTTCGGAGTATGAAATTACCCAACCTTCATCTTCCCCATAAATTTGTCGCGCCTTGTTCCATGCCTCTGATGTAGATTCAGCTACAACGTGAATATTCTCATATT
>JAKOVF010000357.1 GCA_029782225.1 Chloroflexota bacterium
GTGACGAGACTTACTTCCAGGCTGTAAGGTTTATCGAACTGTCCCTGTATGCCGGACATATCGATTCGATAGGTCCCGGTCACAGCCAGGATCGCATTCCATGTGAGCGTTGTCGCATTCAGTGGCGGGAGCACAGCTCCATTAGGATCGGTGATGATTACAGCCAGCTCGTTGGTAGGCGCCGTCACTTTGAGGGTCATGATCTGGCCCTGGTTGGCGCTTAAAGTGTATCGGACCGTTCCCTGCGCCGGAACTGTACCTGTCAGGGTTGCGGAACTGGCGCCCGCGGGAAACGTGATCGGCGTGCCTTGTCCTGCTGGTGTTGGAGGCGTGCCCGTGACCGTTGGTGTGATGGTGGCTGTAGGAGTGGGCGTGAGAGTTAGCGTGGGAGTGACAGTTGTGCCGGTGACCGGAACGGAGCTGAGGCTGCCCGCCGAGTTCAATGGGATCTTGAGCACGGTCCCCACGGCCATTCCGCCCCGATTGGCCGCCTGCAGTACAACAACATCGGCATTGAACTTCTGGGCAATCGAAGCCCACGTGTCGCCGCTTTGTACGGTATAGTGGTCCACGCAGGGCGGACCATAAATGGTGGTCCCATTGCTCCCGATGTTGGGGACTGTCAGGACCTCACCGATGCTGATGATGTCCGGATCGATCACCTGCGGGTTTGCCGCGCGCACTGCGTCAAAGCTGGCTGCATAACAACGCGCGATCTGGATCATCCATTCATCCTTTACAACGGTGTGCTGAATGGTGGATCCGCGCGTCAGGCCGGAGCCAGATGATGGAGGAAGAACTGCTGTCACCGTGGTCGTTGCGGGCGGGGAGACGTTTGCTCCGCCTCCGGAGGCTGTCGCTGTATTGATCACACGACCGGCTATCAGGTCCGCTTGAACGACGGCGTAGTTTGCGGAGCAATTGATCGACTGCTGTGGCTGGATGGTCGTGCCTGCCGCTCCACAGTTGAAGGGTGCGCCCATCTTGTCATCTGTGATCATGAACTGGGTTGGGCCAATCGCAGCCGTCCCCAGATTCTGAATGACATACGTATATGTGATCGCCTGTCCCACCTGGCTAAATGATAATGGGCTGGCTGTTTTCATCAGCTTGAGGCCGCTGGTCTGCGCCGGTGTGAAAGTGACAGTCGTGCTGACCTGATTGGATGTGAATCCGCCCACATTCGCACTGGCTACCGTCACCACGGAGCCAGCCGTCAGATCGGCCTGTATGATGGGCAGGGTCGAGGTGCAGATCACGCTTTCATTTGGATCGAGAATATCGTTGAGATTTCCCACTGTATTTGTGTTGGGACAGGTGACCGTAACCCGGTTATCCGACACGATGACATTTCCTGTCAGGGGAACGATACCGGTATTCGTGATCTTGTATTGATAGTTGATCACCTGGCCTACGGCATTAAACGTATCTCCCGCGTTGGTAGCCTGCACGGCCAGGTTGACGACTGAGACGGTGACCGTGCCGGTACTGGCAACGGCCGGCGTGGCAGGAACGAGAGATGGATTTGACGAGCCCAGATTGCAGGATGCCAGGAGCAGGATGGCAACCGG
>JAKOVF010000360.1 GCA_029782225.1 Chloroflexota bacterium
TGGATTCAGCGTGCACACCAACCGCGTTGCAGTGACGGACGGACATACAGTCTGCGCCAGCGTGGAATTGACGCAGCCTTCCGCCCCGGAAACTGCGGAGGCGGTCCTGAGAGAGTATGTCGCGCCTTTATCAGCGCAGGAACTGCCTTCGTCACCGCGACCAGCCATCGAGGTCCGAGACGAAGCGGACAGGCCTCAGCCCAGACTCGACCGTTTCACCGGCAAAGGCATGACGACCGTGATCGGCCGCGTCCGCCGCGATCCGCTTCTGAGTCTAAAATTTGTTGTGCTTTCACACAACACCATCCGCGGCGCGGCGGGCGGATCCATCTATAATGCCGAGCTTTTGGTAAAGGAGAATCTGTTGTAGCGGCGCTACTCTTCTGTTTCTGCTTCGGCTGTTTCAGCCAGTTTCGTGATATCGCCCTTCTTGAACAACACGTTTTTCATGATCGTGCGCCATGTCGGTGTGCGGCGAAGCAGGAACTCGAGATCCATAGCAAAGTGGATGAACTCCTCCTCCTGCGTATGTTTCATCAAGGCGCGCGCAGCCTTGTCTTTTTCGACGGCCAGCCGCTGCGTGTACCAGTCAATCGCTTCGGCTTCCTCGATCATGGATTGAATCACGCGCACAAACGTGCGCGTTTTTTCATCCAGCTCTTCCGGTGGTTCGTGATATTGGTCAAAGCCCATGAGATTCACCTTCTGTCAGATTCAGTAATGTGGATATATTATCAACAACTACACCTTCACGTCAACAGGCGTCACGATGCGCACCGCTTTGGGTCTCAACTTGACTTTGAGAGGGAGATAACCAATCAGGTCGCCATCTGCCTGCACCGGCAGGCGATGCCTGCACTGGATCTCCACTTCATCAAAAGCATCCAGACAGAATACACGCCAGTCCTGTCTCTGTTTGCCGGTGAGCATACTATAGGTCACGCTCAAATAATCACGCAGACTCTGAGCGTAGATGCGGCAGACATGCATCACGCCGTCGTCCATACGGATCTTTGGATCCAGTTCAAGTGCCTTCAGGGCAACGATCCTGCAATTGGCAACCATGACCTCAGAGGCGCGGAAGCGTGTGTGTTTCCCGTCGACAGTGACATCAAATGCAAAGGACTGATAACTCAGCATATGATGGAGCCCGTTCCACAGATCGTAGAATTTGCCAAAACGCCGCTTGTCCTCACGTGTGACAAAGGACATGGTCCGTGAGCCGATGCCCGCGCTGATATTCAGAACATAACAGTTGTCCCCCACTTGCATCGCATCAATCGCGCGCACTTGATGTTCCTGAAATATCAGGTTGAGCGCCTGATCAATTTGAAGTGGAATATCCAGATTGCGGGCCAGAGCATTCCATGTACCGGCGGGGACGATTGCAAAAGGAATATTTGTTCCCACCAATCCATTCGCGACGGCGGCAATGGTGCCGTCGCCGCCGACCGCCAGGAAGATTTGGTAGCCATCCTGAACGGCAGTGCGGATGATCTCCTTTAGATTTTCTTTTCCTGTCGTCTCATAGATTTCACAATCCAAACGGTGTTCCCTCAATACAGATCGAACCGTTTCGCGGACAGTCTCAGGGTCATTCGTCCCTGAGACAGGATTCATCACAACATAAACCCTCGGGTTGCTCTCCAAATCCAGCTGCATTATTTCTTCTCCTGTGAATGCATTCCACATAATAATTCCTCGCATCAGTGCGTCTATGAGTTATAAGGTATCTTTGTCATTCAGTGTATGTCTGAGTAAAAGGTTTCCCCTAAGTACTCTACAACGCATACGTCCAGGGTTTTTCCCCATAAAGAAAAACTCAACAGACCAGCGGACTTGACTTGGTGGAGAAATGCTGTATAAATATTCTCGATCAGGGGAAAATTATTCACCAACCGCGACTGCTTCCATCGATGCCCAATTAGTTAGAGGTAACATGATCGATCACATCCTTGTTCCGTTGGACGGCTCGGCACTCGCAGAATGCGTTCTGCCTCACGTGCTATCCATTGCTCTGGGGACCCATCCACAAATCACATTATTGCACGTCCTCGAGTTCACCCACTCGACTGCGGACAGCCTGCCCGTGGATCCGCTTGAGTGGCATCTGAGAAAACAGGAGGCGGAGGAATATCTTGGAAAGATCGCCTCCCAACTGCGAACGAAAGGGCTGCAGGTCAAGCAGGTTATCACCGAAGGCTCGCCCGCTGAACATGTCATAGACTTTGCAAACAGCAATGAGGTCGATCTGATCGCCCTCAGTTCGCATGGACGCAGTGGACTGAGCGGATGGAATGTCAGCAGCGTCGTCCAAAAGATCATCCTGCGCGCGTTCAAATCCATTCTGCTGATCCGGGCGTATGCCAATTCCGGAATAGACATCACCGAGGCCCATTACAAGCGATTGTTCGTGGGCCTGGATTTTTCCGCCCGCGCGGAGTACATCCTGCCGATGGCTATCAGTCTGGCACAGTTTCATCATGCAGAAGTGATCCTGGGCACAGTCGTCCGCAAGCCCGAGATCCTTCATCGTTTTCCCCTTTCACCAGAGGATGAAGCTATGCTCTCGCAGATCGATGAACGCAACTACCGCACCGTTTCCCACTACTTCGATCAATTGCAGTCACGTCTATCTCCGCAGGGCATTGACCTACAAACCCGCCTGGCGGCCAGTGACAACGTGACAGCTTCCCTGCACGACATGGTGGAACAGGAAAACGCAGATCTGGTCATGCTGGTGGCGCATGGGTATTCGGGCGAAGCCCGCTGGCCGTACGGAAGCACCGCGACCAGCTTCATCGCCTATGGCACCACCTCCCTGCTGATCATGCAGGATCTTTCCTCAGATGAAATCAGAAGGACACAAGCTGAGATTGCTGCAAGAGAGATCAAAGGACATTGACCTATGCTGAACCCTGTTCCGCTCCCGGGAACTGACATCGCACCAGAACCAACAGTGCCCGCTCCCGACCGAGTGGAAGCGCTCGCCCTCAACCTGGCACAAAACCTTGAGGTACTGGCTCATCCACACATTGGGTACCCGCTACCGGCACGGGTGAAAGTGCTCGGAACTTTTTTACAATCCGTCTATCGCTACTTCGACAAATCCAGCCGCGCCGAGGTGATTGAGTCAGGGGCGGCCGAATGGATGCTCGACAACTATTACATCGTCGAGCAGGCTCTGCGTCAAATCAGCCAGAGCATTCCAGGGGATTTCTATCAGCGACTGCCAAAAGTGCAGGTCAATGAAAAAGACAGGGCGCGTATTCAGGTCCTCGCGTCTGCGCTGACCAAATTAGAGGAAAGCCGCCTCACAATCGACCAGATCCGGAATTTCATCCGGGTTTTTCAAAGCATTAAGCCTCTGCGGATCGGCGAACTTTGGGTTCTCGCACCCATGTTGCGGCTCAGTGTGATCGAATCCCTGGCGGATGCGCTCTCCCGCATCACACCTGTGCATCTGCCTTCCGCCTCCTCGCCTGAGCCGTCCACAGGACCCCGGCCGCAAACTGGCGCGGCTTCCGAGGCACCGAAACAACCTTCGCTCAGTGATGAGAACGTCGCCATCAACAGCATCCTCAGCCTGCGCATGCTCGCCACACAGGATTGGCAGGCTTTCTTCGAAGAGACATCCGAAGTCGAAAGAATCCTGCATGAAGACCCGGCCGATGTGTACATCCGCATGGACTTTGACACTCGCAATCGTTATCGCAATGTGATCGAAGAGCTTGCGCGCGGTTCGCAGGTGGAAGAGGTGGATGTAGCCCGGGAAGCGATCCGCCTTGCGCAAAGTGGAACACGACCTCGCACACAGCACGTCGGCTATTACCTGGTGAGCCGAGGCAGACCTGCACTCGAAACACAGTTACATTATCAGCCCCTGCGGGAAAAATTCCTCCGCTACTGGTTGACCAACCATGCTCTCTCTTCTTACTTAAGCGGCATCACCTTTCTCACTGTTTTCATGTGCGCGATGGCAGGCTTGTATACCGTGATATCAGGCGGCAGTTTATCGCAAATCGCTCTGACGTTTTTATTGACGCTTTTCCCTGCGTTCGCCACTGCGGTGGATCTGGTCAACTGGCTGGTCGTCAAAATCGTCCCGCCGCGCAGCCTGCCGCGCCTCGATTTCAAGGAAGGGATTCCTTCCACGGCCGCCACGATGGTGGTCATTCCCTCGCTTCTGAAAAACGAGAGCGAGCTGGAATCATTGCTTGGGCAGCTCGAAAACCATTACCTGGGCAATGCAGATCCCTGCATCCGTTTTGCGCTGCTCACCGATTTCGTGGATGCTCCCGAAAAGGAAATGCCCGGCGAAGGGCAGTTGATCGAACAGGCCAGTGCCGGCATTCGTCAGTTGAATGAGCGTTATGAAAATGAAGGCTATCAGCCATTCTATCTTTTTCACCGCGGGCGCCTTTGGAATCCATCTGAAGGTGCATGGATCGGCTGGGAACGCAAACGCGGCAAACTGACTGAATTCAACCATCTACTGCGCGGAAAACCAGTCACTTCATTCATCGCGCAGGTCGGAGACCTGCAAAATTTACCGGCCATCCGTTACGTCGTCACGCTCGATGCAGATACCGTTCTGCCGCGTGATAGTGTTCAACGGCTGGCCGGTATCCTTGCGCATCCACTGAACCAGGCAGAATTTGACCCGGAGACCGGCGTGCTCGTGGATGGATATTCTGTCCTCCAACCGCGCGTCCAGGTGCGGCCTGAGGTCACGAACCGTTCCATCTTCACGCGCGTCTACTCTGGCGACACAACACTGGACTTATACACACGTGCAGTTTCAGATGTCTACCAGGACCTGTTTGGGGAGGGAACTTACGTGGGCAAAGGCATGTATGATGTGGAGGCCTTTGAGCGCACGCTGGAAGACCGTGTGCCAGAGAACATGCTCTTGAGCCATGACCTCTTTGAAGGCATTCTCGGCCGCTGCGGTCTGGTCACCAATGTTGTGTTCTTTGAAGATTATCCTCCGCATTATCTCTCGTATGCGCATCGCCTCCATCGCTGGATTCGAGGTGACTGGCAGCTGCTGCCCTGGCTGATGCCGCTTGTGCCACACAGCCTCCGAGGCAGAATCCCAAATGATCTTTCCAGGCTCGATCAATGGAAGATCATAGATAACCTGCGCCGCAGCCTGACAAGTCCGGCCATCCTGGCGCTTATGGTCGGCGGCTGGGTTCTCCTCCCGGGCGCGGCGTTAGTCTGGACGATCCTTGCGCTCTCCACATTTATTCTGTCCATTCTATTTGGTTTCGTTTCGGCCATGCGTGCCCGCAAAACAGACCAGTACCCGGAGACAACCTCGCGCCCCATTCAGCAGGCCGCGTGGCGGACACTGTTTCAGATCATCTTCCTGCCGCATGAAGCACTGATCTCCATGGATGCGATCGGCACAACGCTGGTACGTGTGTTCATCACGCACAAACGCTTACTGCAGTGGGTCACTGCCGCGCACACGCTGAACGTGTTTGGCAGGGAGCTAAAACTGCGGATTGCCTGGAACGAAATGCTGCTGGGGCCGCTGCTTTCCATCCTGATTCTCCTGCTCATCGCGCTGAACAGGCCTTTCGCTTTGTGGTTTGCTGCACCTTTTCTGCTGGCATGGATTCTCTCTCCTTACATTGCGGTTCGCATCAGCCAAAAGGTTTCCTATCGGCCCGAAAAGCTCTCGCCTGCGCAGGAAAAGCGGCTGCATCTGCTCGCCCGCGCCACATGGCTTTACTTCGAGCACTTCGTCGGCCCGGATGACCATTGGCTACCGCCCGACCATTTTCAGGAAGATCCACGCGGGCTGGTCGCCCATCGGACCTCACCCACCAATATTGGCCTGCTGCTGCTCTCCACGCTCTCAGCCTGCGACCTCGGTTATATCGGTCCGCGTGAACTTGCGCTTCGTCTGCACAACACCTTCGATGGCATGGATCTGCTGGAGAAGCAGCGTGACCATTTGCTCAACTGGTACGATACGCGCACCCTCGCTCCTCTTCCACCGCGTTACATTTCCACTGTGGATAGCGGCAATCTCGCAGCAAGTCTAATTACGCTCAGGCAGGGCTGTACTGACGTAGCCGGTCGTCCGGTCATTCAATGGGACGGGCTGATCGATACCCTCGACATGCTCGATCTCACCGTTCGTCTCGCCCACCTCGGAGCTGTGGGGAAAGAGCTGCAGGAGATCATCTACTTTTTGCGGAAGCAGGTCGAAGGTCTGCGGGAGACGCGGGAGGATGATCCCAAATATGTGACCGATCTCTTCCGCGAAGGTCGCTCCGAAATGGAGGACCTGCTTGCAAAGATCGTCGAGGTTTCGAGCGAGCACTTTGATTCGGCCGCCATCCGCCGGCTCTCCACCTGGATCGAGCGCACGCGTCATCATCTTTCGCATATGGAACGCGACATGCAGGATTTCTATCCCTGGCCGCTGATGCTGGCACAGACGCCGGCGCTGTTTGAAGGACCGGATGTGCGCCCTGAACTCGAATCCATCTGGACCGAACTGAGGTCCGCGTTTTCATTCAGGCCGCCCCTGGAGGTCATCCCCGATATTTGCGTCCATACTCTCGATGTACTGCAGCGTTTACGGGGCGCGTTGCAGGATGATGAACAGGATGCAATCCAATGGTGTGACTCCCTTCAAAAACAACTGGAGAACGCGCACAGTGCGGCAGGCAGCCTTTTGAATGATCTGCAGGCTGTCAGCGCCCGCGCCGAGGCTTACATCCAGGCCATGAACTTTGGCTTTCTGTACGATCCCCAACGGAAGGTCTTTCACATCGGCTACAACGTGGACCTGGGACGTCTCGATGCAAGTTACTATGATCTGCTCGCATCCGAAGCGCGTGTGACCAGCCTGCTGGCGATTGCAAAAGGCGACGTCCCTCAGAATCACTGGCTTTATCTTTCGCGCCCGATTACCCAGGTCAATGGGATGCGCACACTGCTCTCGTGGAGCGGCACGATGTTCGAATATCTGATGCCGTCATTATTCACAAAGCGTTATCACGGTACGTTGCTTGACCAAAGCTGTCTGGCGGCGGTGGAATATCAGATCGCCTATGCACAGGGCAAACATGTGCCGTGGGGCATCTCTGAGTCGAGCTTCTATTTTTTTGATTCGCAACAGACCTATCAATACCGCGCCTTTGGCATTCCCGGCCTCGGTTACAAACGCGGACTGGGTGAAGATCTTGTGATATCGCCTTATTCTTCGATACTGGCCTTACCTTACGCGCCGCAGGCAGTCATTCAGAACGTGGAACGGTTCCAGAAGCTGGATATGATCGGCCCGTACGGCCTCTATGAATCCGTGGATTTCACCGCCGACCGTCTCGGTACCGGGCAGGACCACGCGGTCATCCGTTCCTACATGGCGCATCACCAGGGTATGATCCTGCTCTCCCTTGGAAACTATCTTCGTAACGATACGATCGTGCAGCGCTTCCACTCAGATCCGCGCATCGAAACGGTTCGCCTGCTGCTTCAGGAACAGATCCCGGTCCGCGCACCGATCGAGCATCCGCACCCGCAGGAGATCGGCATCATTCATCCGATCCATGCACCAGTATCCCTTGATGCATGGAAGCCGAAAGTTGATCTGCCCACGCCGCATGTACATTTTCTATCAAACGGGAATTACAGTCTGCTGATCACCGCAGCAGGCAGCGGTTACAGTCGCTGGCACGAGACCGAGCTCACCCGTTGGCGCGCGGATACCACGCTGGATCGCTACGGCTCATGGATCTATATCCAGGATCGCGAGTCTGCCAAGACCTGGTCGGCTACGCATCAACCAACGGCCGTCCAGCCTGATAGCCAGGAAATTCTGTTCTTTCCGCACACGGTCGAGTTCATGCGCCGCGATGGGGATATTTCGACACGCATGAGGATCGCCATCGCCCATGATGCAGACGTGGAAATCCGCCGCATTATTCTCTCCAATCACGGCGGCTCGCCGCGGGATTTTGCGGTGACCAGCTTTTCTGAAGTGACGCTCTCGCCTCACGATGTGGACCAGCGTCATCCTGCGTACAACAAGCTTTTCATTGAAAGCGAATACCTGGCCGATCAGGATATTTTACTGTTCCGCCGAAGGCCGCGCTCCGCGGAGGAGAAACCGGTCCATCTGGCGCACTTCATTGTTGCCGAGGGTGATGAATTGGACATGACCGGCTATGAGACAGACCGCGGCCGCTTCTTCGGGCGTGGTCATACCGCGCGTGATCCGGTGCTGTTACAGGGGGATACCACACTCTCCAATTCCACCGCGACCCTTGACCCGATTGCCTCTTTACAGGCGCACATGCGGGTGCCTGGCTATGACTCGCGCCAGCTTGCGTTTGTCACCGTGGCGGCCTCTTCGCGCGCCGAGGCATTGACACTGGCACATCGTTATCGTCAGTGGCATTATGTGACTCAGGCCTTCCGCGGGGCAAGCACACAGGCTGAGCATGAATTGATCCAGCTGGGTCTCTCGTCCAAGGAATTGGAGCAAATCCAAAAGCTGCTTTCCGTCCTGCTGTATCCCTCCGCAGCTTTACGCGCCGACGCCGCGACGCTCGTCAGCAACCGGCTTGGGCAATCTGGGCTTTGGCCGTTTTCAATTTCTGGCGACTATCCAATTCTGCTGATCCGCCTCAAACAGGACGAAGACCTCGACCTGCTTGATGAATTGCTGCGTGCCCATGCCTACTGGCGGCGGCGTGGACTGAAGATCGACCTCGTCATCCTCAATCAGCGCGAGACCAGCTACGACCAGAATTATCAGGGCAAGATCTATCGTCTGCTTAACCGCACCAACAGCGACGACTGGCTTGGCAAACGCGGCGGCATCTTCATCCTGCGCGAAGACCAGATGCCTGAGGCGGAGCGAATCCTGCTCGGAACGGTAGCCCGCGCGGTCATCGAAAGCGACGCGGGGTCGTTGTCGAGCCAGCTTGAGAAACTGGATCGCCCACCGATGCGTCTTCCGCGCTTTGTGCCGATCACATCCACATCTTCAACACAGAAAGCACAAGCCAAATTCCCTTCTGATCTACTCTTTGAGAATGGATCGGGCGGCTTCAGCCCGGATGGACGCGAGTACGTGATCCATCTGGAGCCCGGCCAATGGACTCCCGCGCCATGGGTTAATGTGATCGCCAACCCGGAATTTGGCTTTCTCGTTTCAGAAAGTGGACTGGGCTGTACCTGGGCCGTCAACAGCGGCGAGAATCGACTCACGCCCTGGCACAATGACCCGGTCAGTGACCCACCGAGCGAGGCCATCTATTTGCGGGATGAGGATAGCGGCGAAATCTGGTCCCCGACTCCACTGCCCGCGCGCGCGGATGCGCCCTATTTGATCCGCCACGGGACGGGATACAGCATCTTCGAGCACGAGAGTCACGAACTTGGACATACGCTGAGGGTCTTTGCCGTGCCGCAGGCGCCGGTGAAGATCGCCCAATTGAAATTGAGGAATACCTCGGCGCGCACGCGGCGCATCAATATCACGTATTACGCCGAATGGGTACTCGGTACAAACCATGAGAGCACAGCGCAATATATCGTGCCTGAATTTGCTCCGAGTAATTTTGCCCTGCTCGCGTCGAATGCTTACAACCAGAACTTCAGCAAACGCGTGGCCTTCCTGGCTGCCACGCGTGAATTGCAGGGATTGACCACCGACCGCGCGGAGTTCCTCGGTGCGCTTGGAAGTTATGCACATCCGGAAGCTCTCGAACGAGTCGGCCTGACTGCGAGTGCGCAACCGGGCACGGACCCATGTGCAGCGTTGCAGTTGTTGCTCTGGCTGGCGCCCGGTGAATCGAAGGAAGTCACCTTCCTGCTTGGTCAGGGTAAGGATCGCACCGAAGCGCTTAAGTTGATCAGCCAATATCAAAATCTATCCCAGGTGCGCACCGCGTGGAAATCACTCGAACGTTTTTGGGATGAACACATCGGCGGCATCCAGGTCAAAACCCCGGATCATGCTCTGGACCTGCTGGTCAATCGCTGGCTGCCGTATGAAGCGCTGTCCTGCCGCCTCTGGGGCCGCACCGCCTTTTATCAATCCAGCGGCGCGTTTGGTTTTCGCGATCAACTGCAGGATGTGATGGCCTTCCTCTACACACGGCCGGAGATCGCGCGCCAGCAGATTCTGGAGGCTGCGCGCCACCAGTTCGAAGAGGGAGACGTGCTGCATTGGTGGCATCCACCCGGAGGTCAGGGCATCCGCTCGCACATCACCGACAACATGCTCTGGCTGCCCTATGTCACCGCGCAATATGTGCAAATCACTGGCGACCGCGCCATCCTCGATGAACAGGTGCCCTTCCTTTCGGCAGAGCCGCTGAAACCCGGTGAACATGAACGCTACGGTGAGTTCCCCAGCGGCCGGACCGGCACAGTGCTGGAGCACTGCCGACGCGCGATTGCAAAGGGCAGCACAAGCGGACCTCACGGATTGCCGCTGATGGGTGACGGCGATTGGAACGATGGCATGAACAACGTGGGCGCCAAGGGATTGGGAGAAAGCATCTGGCTGGGCTGGTTCCTGTTCGCCACGCTGATGGACTTTGCACGCGTCTGCGACATGGTTTCGTCCGCCGACGATGCCGAAGTGTATCGCCAGAACGCTGAGAAGCTGCGCGCTGCACTCGAAGCCTCTGCCTGGGACGGGAACTGGTACCGCCGCGCATACTACGACGATGGCAAACCGCTCGGCTCAATCCAAAACCGCGACTGCCAGATCGACTCCATCAGCCAATCCTGGTCCGTGATCTCGCATGCCGCTGAGCCTGAGAAGGCACGTCAGGCAATGGAATCACTCTATCAGCGCCTCGTGCTCAAAGATCAGGGATTGGTCCTGCTGCTGACACCTCCGTTTGACCGTACCATCCGCGATCCAGGATATATCAAAGGCTATCTGCCTGGTACGCGCGAAAATGGCGGACAATACACTCATGCCGCGATCTGGGCCATCTGGGCCTTTGCCGAGCTTGGCGATACTGAGCGCGCGTATGAGCTTTTCAATTTGATCAATCCTATCCATCATACGGACACAGCCGAGAAAGCTGCGCGCTACACGGCCGAGCCATACGTCATCGCCGCGGATGTGTACAGCGCGCCCGCGCATCTCGGTCACGCCGGCTGGACGTGGTACACCGGCTCGGCCAGTTGGATGCTGCGCCTGGCAGTGGAAAAAATCCTGGGTTTGCAGCGTGAGGGCAATATTCTGAAGATCAAGCCATGCATTCCCAAAGAGTGGTCCGAATACGAGATCCATTATCGCTTTGGAAAATCCATCTACCATATCTGTGTTGAGAATCCACATAGAGTCACTGGTGGCGAGGTAAATCTGACTTTGGACGGAAAACCAACCAGGCAGGAAACAATTCCGCTGATTGATGATGGCGTGGAACATCAAGTCACGGTCACACTTGGAATAAGGAACTAATAGCCTGCACTTTGTATTTTCCATCTTACACATCTTATCTTGACATGCACCGCTTTTACACTATACTTCGATAGGAAAAATAAGGTATATCTGACTATGAAGCTAACAACACGCAGCGAATACGCACTCCTTGCACTGGTCTACCTGGCCCGGCATCAGCCCGATGGCTACATTTCGGTGGACGCCATCGCTCATGCCCAGAGCATCCCGCCCAAGTTTCTGGAACAACTGATGTTGGCTTTGAAACGCGCGCATTTCCTGCGCAGCACAAAGGGCCAGCACGGCGGCTACCAGCTTGCCAAAAATCCCGAACAGATCTCGCTGGCCGAGGTCATCCGTCTCTTCGATGGTGCGCTCGCCCCGACCGAATCCGTCAGCGAGAATTTTTACGAGTCTACTCCCATCGAAAAGGAGAAAAAACTGACCCGGGTCTTCAAGGACATCCGTGACTACATCTCGCAAAAGCTGGAAAAGACTACGATTGCAGATGTAATGAAGTAAGAATGCCACAGAGACAGTTTAAGAGTACAATAGTGATGTAAGGGAGTATTCAGTCGCATCTTCTATGAGAATTATGAAAACCATGCTGAACTGCATCTGTACACGGCGGGGTCTCTAAACCACCGCCTCTTTCCCGAGATCGACGGCTGACTGCCGCAAACGGTGGGCTTGACCCCGCATACTCAAAAAGTCGCCATCCAGCGACTTCATAGATATGCTCCACCGTTTGCATACTGAAGAACTTTTTCAGTGGCAGTCAGCCGTTTTATTTATTTCAAACCAATTCTGTCATTGCGAGGAGGGTGTAAGCCCCGACGAAGCAATCTCCACTCTGTTAGAGAAGATTGCTTCGTGCGAAAGATCATCGCCCTCGCAACCCCGCTGAAAGCCCCGCACCTTTCGTTATCAATCGATGAAGGTGCGGGGAAGCAGGTGGGGGCCATGACAGCAACCCAAAGGACAAACCAAAATGAAAATCGCGAACAATGTTACAGAGTTGATCGGCAACACTCCACTCGTCCGCCTGAACCACGTCACGGAGGGCGCGAAAGCGGAAGTCGTCGCCAAGCTCGAGTTCTACAATCCCGCGCATTCAGTCAAGGACCGCATCGGCTTTTCCATGATCGACGCGGCAGAGAGGGCAGGCCTGATCAATAAGGAGACGGTCTTGGTGGAGCCGACCAGCGGCAACACCGGGATTGCCCTCGCCATGGTCGCAGCGGCACGCGGATATAAGCTCATTCTGACCATGCCCGAGACCATGAGCAGGGAGCGCCGTATGTTACTGCGTGCCTATGGCGCGGACCTGGTCCTGACGCCTGGTCCGGACGGCATGGGAGGCGCGATCCGCAAGGCCGAGGAGATCGCTGCTACGGACCCGGCGAAGTATTTCATCCCGCAGCAGTTCAAGAACCCGGCCAATCCCGAAATCCATCGCAAAACGACCGCCGAGGAAATCTGGCGCGACACTGACGGCAAAGTGGACTATCTGGTGGCCGGCATCGGTACCGGCGGGACGATCACCGGCGTGGGAGAAGTCATCAAGTCGCGCAAGCCGTCGTTCAAAGCGATCGCCGTCGAGCCAGATGCTTCGCCGGTGCTTTCCGGCGGCGCAAAAGGGCCGCATCCCATCCAGGGCATCGGCGCTGGATTCGTACCGGATGTGCTCAACACCAAGATCTACGATGAGATCATCCGCGTCAAAGGTGATGATGCTTTTCAAACTGCGCGTCGTATGGCACGCGAAGAGGGCCTGCTGGTAGGTATCTCCTCCGGCGCGGCGACCTGGGCTGCACTGCAAGTGGCCAACCGCGGCGAGAATGCCGGCAAGCTGATCGTGGTCATCATTCCTTCGTTCGGCGAGCGGTATCTCTCTACGCCGCTGTTTGCGGATCTGGTGGATGAGCCAACGACGGCGTAAATTCTATTCGTCGTGAGCGGAGCCGCCTGCTCTCGGCGGCATAGTCGAAGCACAGGTTTCAAGTCACCCGCGCTTCGACTTCGGAACGGAAGATCAACGTTCTACGCTCACAACGTCCCGACACCGCACCCGCGCTGGGTGCAGGTGTTTCCCCGTTCGGGCCGTGAAGCTCGTCGGGGCGAAACGGCCTTCGGGAGCGCGAAGGATGGGAGTATAAAATGTTCAAAACCATTCACGATGACATTCAATCCGTGCTGGACCGCGACCCGGCCGCGCGGAATGTACTGGAAGTATTGCTGTGCTACCCGGGCCTGCATGCGATCTGGGCACACCGTCTCGCGCATCGACTCTGGAAGAGCGGACTGAAACTTTTCGCGCGTTGGATATCGCAAACAGTGCGCAGCCTGACCGGCATCGAAATTCATCCCGGCGCGACGATCGGTCACAACTTCTTCATTGACCATGGAATGGGCGTGGTCATTGGCGAAACCGCGGAAGTAGGCGACAACGTTACGCTGTATCATGGAGTGACCCTGGGCGGGACCAGCCTGCACAAGACCAAGCGTCATCCCACGATTGGCGATCATGTGGTGATCGGCGCAGGTGCGAAGGTACTGGGTGCCATCACCATTGGAGCGAACAGCCGCATTGGCGCGAATGCCGTGGTGGTCAGGTCCGCGCCGCCGGATTCGGTGATCGTCGGTGTGCCGGGACAAGTCGTCCTGCGTGACGGTCAACCGCATCCAGCCACTGAGAAAGTCGACCTGGATCATGGCAACCTGCCGGATACCATCGGCGAGACCCTGGCAACATTGATCGCGCATGTTGAATCCCTGGAGAAGCGCGTCAATGGCGGCGGCGTCTATGGACCCACGTTGCACGGGCCGAAACAGGGCGTCTGGCATGCGAGTGATTTCTCGATATAAGAGTTAGATTCGTATCATTCTGAGCAATTGCAGGGAGTGAAGGATCTCATGTTCAGATTAATCCCGTTTGCAAACGGGATTCTTCGCTTCGCTCACGTCGTCCCGACACCGCACCTGCGCTGGGTGCAGGTGTGTCCTGGGAGGTGCGGGGAGCGGCCCTCGGGGCAATGACATACGAAAAACGGGGGGAAGATATTGGATTCAGCAGGACGCAGGGCGGGAGGAGGCGTCCCATCAGGACTAGGGAAAACACCTAGTGTTTTGTGATTGACTCATTGGTCCAGAATGTTCTATTGGATGTTGCGGGGGGTATAATGAAAATCAGCCTTCCCTTAAAGGTATTTGAATCCATGGCTAAACAGCCGTCGAAAAGCGATAAGAAGACTCCATCAAAACAGAAACCCACTGGCAGCAACAATCCGCAGCAACGACTCCTGAGTGGCAAGCTCCTGATAAAGCAGGATCCGGCCAGCGTGAAGATCGGTCCCTCGGCTCATGAATTGCAGCGGCTCGTCCTGGAACGCACGCGCGAACTGGATGAAGCCAATCATAGAATCCGCCAGGTCCGCGACCTTTTTTATGCCCTCTTCCACGCCAATCCGATCCCTACCGCGCTCATTCACATGCGAGATGGCGTCTTTCTGAATGTCAACACTGAATTCCTCTCATACTTTGGTCTCCAGCGCAATGAGGTGATTGGGCATACAGCAGAGGAGCTGCATATCGACCTGGGCCTGGGAGCGCTGGTCCGTGAGGAATTCATAGATCAGAACAGCACGGAAGGTAAAATCCGTAACTTTGAGCAGGAGCTTACACTTCCATCCGGTGAAGTAAGGAATATCATTGCATCTGTCCAGTATATTAATCTTGATAATACCGAGGCCCTGATCTCCACCTTTATTGACATCACCGACCGGGTTAAAGCTGATCGTCAGGTCCGCATCCTGGCGACCCAGTTAACCCAGGCCGAGCAGGAAGAACGTCACCGGATTTCCGAAATTTTGCACGATGACCTGCAGCAACGGCTTTTTGCCGTCAAGGCACAGTTGCCAGGGGCAGAGGAAGCTTTTAAGAATCAGGATTTGGAAGGATTACAGGCTCTTCTCAAGGAAACGGATGAGTGGCTTGGCGAGGCGATCTCGATCATGCGCAACCTCAGCATTGACATCAGCCCGATCATCCTGCATGGCGAGGGTCTGGCCGATGCCATCGCCTGGCTATCCACACAGATGCAAAAACAGTACAACCTGAACATCGTGTTACAAACGAACGGGATTCGAACTCATTTTGAAAAAGGTGTGCGCGTGATGCTGTTCCAGGCGGTGCGGGAATTGCTCTTCAATGTGGTTAAGCATTCCGGGACCCTGGAAGCGGAAGTGAGTATGGAGAGAGTGGATGACCGCGTCCTCATCACGGTCAGCGACCAGGGCCAGGGCTTTGATTCCTCCACAGTACTGGGCGATGCAAAAGTCGCACACGGCCTGCTCAGTGTTCGCAACCGTCTGGACCTGTTGGGCTGCCAGATGGAGATCAATTCAAAACCTGGTGCTGGCACGCGCGTTTCCATTAACTGTCCAGATCCCAAAGGGTAGAGTATGAAAATGACATCCCTCCTGTTGGTGGAAGATCACCCGATCGTCGCAAAAACCCTCTCCCGCATTCTGGAGCAAAAGGGCAATCTGCACGTGGCAGCCGTCGCTTCAACCGCCGAGGAGGCGCTCACTAAAATACCAGCTGTAAACCCGGACCTCGCGCTGGTAGACGTTTCGCTTCCAAAAATGAGTGGGATTGAGCTGGCGGCCGTGCTCCACGAAAAATTCCCCGGTTTGCCGTGCCTGATCCTCACGGGTCATGTTTCCCAGCACTACGTCCAGCTTTCACTGGAAGCCGGCGCCCGTGGTTACGTGATCAAGGATAATGTGATGGGGATTTTGGAAGGGATTCAGCATGTGCTGAAAGGGGAAATCTACATCAGCGAAGAACTGCGCCGCGCATGACTTCCCGCCTCGTTCCTGACCATTAGCCTGATTCCGTTAAGTCCGATTTGAGAACACCAAATAAGCTGCATGAAGTCTGCTCAGTCTGCCACAAACAACCGTGCAAAACCGGGATACGCTTTTAGTGGAATGATCTCAAATCGAATCAACCCTGCCCGAACAAACGGCAGAGTTTTTAGCACATCTTCAGACTGATCCACCGATTCACACTCCAGAATCAGGACCGCCTCATTTCGATCCGCGCGGAAATAGGATTCGCGGAACAAGCCGGTTTGCGTCAACTCCCACACTCTGCGCGCCTCATCCTTCGCGTATTGCTCGAACTGCTCAGCTTTCGCGCCGGGAACTTCATGTTCAAGGGCAAGGATTTTCACAACTCATCCATCATCCTCTCCGCCACCAGTCGGCCGGAGACCATCGCCGTAGGCATCCCTGTACCGGGATGTGTGCTGGCTCCCACGAAATACAAATTGTTGTAGCGCGGATGCCGGTTGGACGGACGGAAGTAAGCCAGTTGAGTCAGGGTATGGGAAAGTCCGTGCGTGGAGCCTTTCACCAGGTTGTAGCGCTTGCGCCAGGAGAGAGGCGTGAAATTCACTTCAAACTTGATGTGAGACTCGAGATCGTCGATGCCCACAGTCCGCAGGCGGCGGAAAACGTGCTCGCGCGCTTCGTCGCGCATCGCGGCCCAGTCCTGGTCGCCGTTTTCGCTTAGATGTCCGACCGGGACGATTCCGATCAACGTGTCCTGCCCCTGCGGCGCCATGGATTTGTCGAGACGTGCCGGGGCGTGGACATAAAGACTGGGGTTGCCGGGCAGGCCAAGGTCCCGAATGATGCTCTTGAAGTTCTCGCGGTAGTCATCTGCCAGGAAGAGCGTATGAGGCGCAAGGCTCTCGTACACTTTGTCCAGACCCCAGAAGAAGCTGATGACCGAGCAGGAGTATTCCTTGCGAGACAGACTCTTGACCATGCCATCCTGCGGCAGTAATTTCTGATAAACGTAAGGCAGGTCCGCATTGGCAACGACTGCGTCCGCGTCCAGCCGCTCCCCATTCTCGATAATGACCCCGCGCGTGTGAGACGAATTTACGTTGATCTGCTCAACAGTTTTATCAAAGACGAATTCTACGCCGGCCTCGCGGGCCATATCTGCAAGGGTTTCGACGATAGTGTACATCCCGCCCTTCGGATACCAGACGCCGTGCGCCAGTTCCGTGTAAGGCATGAGCGAGAAGGTCGCCGGCGCATCGAACGGGCTCAACCCCATATAAACATCCTGGAACGTGAAAGCCGCTTTCAAACGCGGGTCATCAAAGTAAGCCGACATATTGCGGTAATGGTTCACCAGCGGCTTCAAGCGGAAGAGCATGGATGCATTTTCAAGGTTGAAGAAATCCGTCGCCTTGCGGAAATCGCGGTTCACCAGCTTGTCCATGCCAAGCTGATAATGCACCCCGCCTTCCTGCAAATAACGCAGAAAACCCTGAAAACTTCCGGGCTGAATGGCTTCAAGCTGTTCCTGCATGGACTTCATGTCCGAAGTCAGTGCAAGCTGGCTGCCGTTATCAAAGACGAGATGATAGGTTGGATCCACGCGCTGCAGATCCAGTCTCTCACGCATGGTCGTTCCCAACGCGCGGAATTCCGCTTCATATAAGAGTGGCATGACCAGCAGAGTCGGGCCCGTATCAAAATGATGACCGTCACGCCTAAAGCGGTCACAGCGCCCGCCAGGCCGCGAATTCTTTTCAACAACAGTCACATGCAATCCACGTTTGGCAAGGTGCGTCGCGGCGGTGATTCCACCTATGCCCGCGCCGATGACAATCACAGATTTCGTTTTCATAATCTCCTGAAACGCCCTCACCCTAACCCTCTCCCAACGGGAGAGGGGACTCCCTTCCTCTTCGAGGACGGGTTGGGGATGAGGGTTACGACAAACTGCCGGCCTGTTGAAAATTCATCATGGAGGAAAGTGTGAGCCAGCTCATCCGTAAGCCCGTGCCGAGACTTTTCCTCTCGCTGTATTCCGGCCGCAGGGAGTAGCCTTCCCGTGCGATCGTATCCAGCAGCCACTCAAAGCGGGCGGTGTAGGCGAAGCCCGCAAAACGGCAGCGCGGATTCTGGACTCGCATCAGATAATCTGTTCCTGCTTTGAAATAACTGTGCGCAAGCTCCACCCGGCTCCTTACCCAGGCCCGGTATGCCGGGTTTTTCACATCGCGTGGTGTCATGTGGTTCGCTTCGAGCACCTCGCGTGGAATGTTATAGTATCCAGCCCGTACATCATCGAATGTATCCCTCAGCATGTGTGTAATATGCGCCGCCGATACGGCCAGATATCGGGTCTGATCGTGCGGCGAAAAACAACAGTGGCCAATAAAGTAGTGCATCGCCTCTGTGACAGCGCTTGCGAGCCAGTGAGTATACGCATTAAGTTCAGCCTGCGAGATCAGGCGTCCGCGTCGCCGGGCATCGAAATCCATCACCTGCATCATGTTACGCAGGTAGGATCCCAGTCCGCTGTTCCTGTCGGGATCGCGCTGAATGAGGTCAACCAGCATTTGCTCTTCGACTGTCACATCTCGGAGCGGCACTCCTCGATAGCATTTCTCAAGCAGAGACTTCTGCCGTTCAATGAAAACGCTTCGTCCGGCCCCGGTAGTTGATTCCGCGTCGAGGGTGTCGTCCACCCAGCGGAAATATCCATAGGCGCGATAAGCATCATCCACGCGATCACGGTCTGCGAGGAAGCGAATGGTGTAATAAGTCTGCGTGCTGGCTGCTTTTGTGATGGAGGCTGCAAGGTTTGTTATCATGTGTTTCACCATAGAGTCTTACGCAGAAAAATCTGCGGGGTTTCCGTGATCTTCAAAATGGATAAATAAGGGGTGCTTTACATGTTTTGATCACGGCGCCGACAGGAAGGCAAACGAACCGATGGTTGTCTGATACAGTTCCTCAACATCTGCCTGCGCCTCGGGGACGTCCACCGGCCAGTACATGAGGCGGTACATTTGTCCGTCATGCTGGACGAAGACAAGCCGCCAGCTCAATTGCACCGGCACAACATCCACCATGACCGCGGGTTCCCCACCCACAACCAGGCGAGCGCGGGTCATGGTTTTTGGATCAGCCACGGTAAATCCGCGCAGGAACTCTTCCACCTGTTGATCAAGGCCCTGATTAGGATCGTAAGCCATGATTTCCACGGCAAATGTAGCGGACACTGGATCCGTGCTGCCAATAGCCGGTCCCATTACCGCAGGTAGATTGATCATGGGTTGAGTTCCATATGTGAAGCGTTTAGGGTAAGCAAAGCAATAGCCCGCATCGCTGTCAATATAAACATTCAAGTCAGTGACCTGACAGGTGAGAGGCAGGCTGCTGCTGGAAGCGGTGGGAGATGGATCTAGTGGGTTGAAGACTTCCGGCGTGGGAGTGGCAGAAGAGACGGCGGTCATTTCCATTGCTTCGGCGCGTTGCTTGATGCCCAACAACATGCCGCGTTCCATGATGAACGTTCCGGGATGAAGAATTGTCCAGAATCCTCCGACCATCATCGTGCGCGTGCGCAAGATCAGGCGGGACGTGCCATCCGTTTGCGGCACAATAACAAACTGGTAGAGGTCAACCCACTCCCCATTTTCCTGATGTCCCATCACGATGGCCTGGTTTGGATGGATCTGGGCCACGCTGTAAGGTGGTGGGGCAGGTTCGCCGGGACACATATGGACCTCGTCGCCTACCTGCAAATTTTGCCATTCCGCGTGGATGCGATCCGCGTTGGTCATACGGCAGCCGACCAAACCTTCGAGCCAGGTGTAGCTATACCAGCCTCCCTTTTTGGCATCGAGCTGGACGATCCAGGGATATATGGACTCTGCCGGGGCATTAATGGTGACAGCGCGGTTGACGAAGCTGGCCGGTTCGGGGACCAACTCATCACCGGGATATGTCGCGGAAATTTCTTCATCGGTTGCGCCCCAACGGTCCATCCACGGCGTGAGCGCGATGAGAACGATCACAGCCAGGATAGCCAGTCCTGCGAGAATTCCAGTGACTTTCAGAAACTTTTTCATCTGAGCCTCCTATCTTCCTGACCCATGATAGCTTTTGGAATCAAAAAGCTCCCCCGGCTGAGGAGGAGTCTTTATCCTAGTCAGATGGACAGGGTCTTTCTACCCTGGGGTCAGCGCTCAAAATAGACAATTTCCTTCGGGAGTGTGCCGCTACTTTTCCGGGCGCTTCGCAAATTCTTCTGAAACAGGGCAAAAGCCCCAAGGATGACAGCATAACTGGCAGCGCTTGCAAGGGTGGCGGGGAGCAGTTTGAGCGCAAGCAGGATGGGTCCCAGGTTGATCAAGGCATGCAGTCCCACTGCCGTTAAATATCCCAAAAGCGATTTCCTGCCGCCACGAGACAAGCCCAAAACCGCCAGCGATGTCATGAGACCATGACCAAAGGTCACTATGAGCCGTTCTGAAGCAAAACCGGTGAACAAATACCAGGGGATTTTGCTATACGCTGGACTCTGAGCGAGCCCATATGCCAGGTAGGCTGCTTCTCCCAGACCAAATCCCATTCCCAGGGCGAGCCCGGCCCCCAGCGCCTGCAACTCATCCCGTAGGAACACCCGTGAGGCAGGTAAGGCCATGGGTAGGACCTTGATTGCTTCTTCGAATATTGGCGCATTCATCCATATCAGAACGATGAACCAGAACGCCACATCCGGCCCAAGCTTCAACGGAATTCCCGCCGAGGCAGCCACAAAGGTGACCAGCGGGGTTTTGACGAATCGATTGACAACCAGGCTGAGCGGCAGGCCTGCGAGGATCAACCAGAAGTAACGCCGGTCGGCTCGCGTCCATTGATTTAGAGCTGCGATACAGAGCAGCGTGGTGAAAGCGATGGTCAGGATCGCCATTACATAAATACCGGGCATATTACGGCCTCATCTGTTCCTGGAGTTCCATCACAAACCGCTGCTCATCGGCCGGGGTTAGACCATATTTTGCCGAGGCGGTTTCAATCAGGAGGATGCCCTGACTCGCGGCCGTGGCACACATCTTAACGGTTCCCACCTCCGGATAAGGCACATTGAAAATGGCCAGCCCGGGAAAGCGGAAACTGGAGACGAGGCCCAATCCCAGGTCGCGGCGGCGGATGCTCTTGATCTGTCCAATGTCAATTGTGTATCGAAGCAGAGGGCCATAGGTCAATATGAGGCGGGTACCCTCGATTTCATAGCGCATGGCCGGAAAGCAGACTGCTAAAAGCAGAAAGCCGAGACCCATGACGAGCGTGAGCAGAATCGTGATTGTGAACGGACCCTTCGGGCCAAGTGTGAGAAGCAGGCCTGCGCCTGTCCCCAGGAGCACAAGAGCGATCCCACCCACCCACATCCAGCCTGTAGAAGGGCGGGGCTTAAAAATCTTTTTTGAAGTCATTTGTGTTTCTCCATCTATTTGCCTTGCTTTTTATCCTTTTCTTTCTCCATAACGTAAGCAGCGGCAAACCATCCGATCGCCGCGCCAACGAAGGCACCCAGACCAATGCCAGGGATGGGATTCCCGTTCCCTGCCCATAACATGCCAAAGAGCGCTCCGATCAGCATTCCGCCGAAAATGTAGTAGCCGAATTTTTTGTCCATTTTGATTCTCCTTTCTGGAGCCAATGGTTTCAAATTTATTCAATGGTCGTTCTTGCCCAAATAGTGGGAGCATTGCAAACGCCCCAATAGTCTCATCTTTGGCGGCGCGAGTACATCCAATCAGCGACGATGAGATAGATCAGCGTGAGTTCAAGAAGCACCTGGGGGATTTTTGTCATCAGCCCACCCGGAGAAAACATGACCGCTGGCCGATCTTTATACAGGTTGAAGAAAAACAGGACCACGAGGGCGTTGACCAGAAGGCCGATTATCCATAACCAGCGGCGGCGAGGCAGAATCAGCAAGCCGCCAAGCAGATAACAGCCGGCGGCCACGTAAATGATCACGCCGCCATCCTGGGCCACCTGCAAATCACCCACGCTCAGAAGGCCGAACGCGATCCATAGATATGCCGCGGCCGCCAAGACGGCCAACGCCACGCCCACCCACAGAATGTTTTGGCTGTATCTGGATTGAGCAAGTGTTTTCATAGAGGACTCCTTTCACGCATTTGCACGGATGCGAGCACTCGCTTCCGCTCGTTGAGAGACCGGTTCTGAAATATGACGGAAGAGCGAGGCCGTATAGCCAAGCGAAACGAAGGTCAGGATCGCGAAAGACACGACCAACCCGATGAATTGTCCGATATTCATCAAGCCAGCGATCTCCTGCCCGATGCCCATCGCCAGCAGACCCAGGCCCAGGACGTCAATAAAGATCAGCATCGCAGAGGCCAGGACATATCCCAGCGGTTCGCGACGCAGAAACAGGATGCCCACCGCGACCATCAAAGGAGCAATCATTCCCATGTCCAGTACGAATGTAATCATGGTTGTGTAGCTCCCCAGTTCGGGCGGAACGCTGCCGGCCAGCAGAGCCGGCAAAATGCTGACGAAGAACCAGATGCCAAAGAGGGCCATCCCTGAGATGATCAGGAACATGGAAATTCCGCGGCGCGGCAAGCGCTCCGAAAAGAGCGACGGGTAGGTCTGCTGATCGAAGGATATGATCAGGCCCAATGTTCCCAGGAATGTGAGCATCGTAAGAATGATATAGACCATCAGCAGGTTGTTGTACGCCGCGCCAAGAGCCAACGAAACATAGCTGTAGAGCAGGAACATGAAGATGCCTGTCAGCATGATCCGGCCTTTTATCGTGCCGCGTCGATAGAGCCAGAACGAGATGAGGAACAGGGGGATGCCGACGAGAAGCATGTAGCCATCACCGATCCTGTAACCCACAGCGATCAGGACGGTATCATTTTGGTACAGGCCTCTGCCGTAGATTTCGGCCACATCGCCATGCAGCGTTGTGAAAGTGAAAGGTCCGTTTCCGCCCTGTGCGAACAATCCAACGGCGGCTGCAATAACCACGAGAAGGGCAATGAGACAAACCAGAAAAGTGATTATGATCGAGTTTTTCATGCCACTCTCCTTATTTGCCTCTCTGACGAATGTATTCACTCACGTCCACGTTGTAATGGACCTCTTCCAGCGTGAAGACTGCCCAGGGCTTTCCCTGATCAAGCCAGGTGGCGGAACCGACCGCACTGAGTCTGGTCCCTTCCAGGTTCCTTCCCGTTTCGCTTTTGGTGATCCAGAGAATTTTCTTCGCTTTCTCACCGGCATCGCGAAAACGCATTGCCTCCATCGTATCAATCAGACCCGTTTCAGGGTTGAAACGGACCACGAAGTTTTCCTCCTGATCTTCGAATGGGACAAACAGCAAGGCCGTCTTTTCATCCACAGATTCCCAGCGGACTCGTTTATCGGTTAACCAGATGGAGGGAAACCAGCTCGCCTCCGCCCATATTGCAAGATTCGCGCCCTGATTGGTACTGGCGTCATTGTATATATTTCCCATCGGGCTCTCGAAGAAGCTCGCGCCCTCCACATAGCCTTCGTTGACCTTCATGAACGGCATTCCAAACCAGGTCGCTTCGATATAGTGACGATAGTCCTTGCCCGCGTTATGGACAAAGATGAAGCGCGCCGGGAGCTTGACTCCAAATGGGCTGATCTCTGCGCGCCCTTTGATCACGACCGTTTCGATGACGGGAATTTCATCGCCATACACCGTGCGATAGAAATGCTCAACAGGTGCCGGCAAACCTGAAGGTAAGGGCAAAGTTTTGAGAGCCGGCGTCTGTTCAGGAAAGGGCGCAAAAGGCGCAGGCTTGACCTGCAATCCGAGCCAACCCAGAAAGAGTATGACAATAAGCACACAAGCGATAATAAGAATGACCTTCATGGAAGCCTCCGAAATTCCTGGCTTGATACCAGTCTAGCCGCAGACAAAAAAAGACTCCCCTGCTAAAGGGAGAGTCTTTGTACTGGTCAAGTGGACAGGTGTTGGATGAAGACCACACTCAACCTATCTTACCCACAGCATCGGGATCACCCAGCCAAAACCTGCGACATACAGGATGTGTAGAGCGGTCAATTCGACAAAGCCTCTCATCTTGAAGACGACAGCCGCCAAAATGGTCAGGGCAACCGCAACGCCGATTGCCAAAAGCAGAAAAGTTGTCTGCGCTGTGTCAGGAGCGCGCACTGCCATCGCGCGATAGACAAAGTATACGATCGGTCCGACCACCAAAGGCATAACCACACCGAAGAACATCACGTTCCCTCTTTGGACTGCTGCAACACCTTTGGATGCAATGTCAGCGAGAGGGGACATCTTTTCCGCGCGAAAGTAGGTGATGAGAGTCGATATCAATCCGATTACCACCATCATGCCGATCAGAATGAGCATATTTTTGTTCATGACAAACTCCTTTGAAAGAATTTTTCTGTACGCTCATCATATGGCATACAAATAAAAAACTCCTCTGTCGATGGAGGAGTTTTCGTACTGGTCAATTGGACAGGTGATCAACCGCGCGCCAGAAAGCTATGCAATACGGCATTCGCGAATTTTACACCGACCAGAACTGCAACCGTCAAAATGGCCTGCGTGTCACTTTGAATCAGGGGAAGTTTGAAGCCAAAGACGGTCCCGGCTGCGATCACGAGAATGGCAGCCCCAAGGACGTAGCCGACGATGGCAAGCGGATGAGTCCACTGGCCCGCGGCTGCCACACGTCCGATGCCGCCCATCGTACACATCGTCATGCCGAGCACGATCAAAGCAATCATGGCAATGCGGGCGTTGGAAATGACCGGTATGCGCTGTGCCGTCACAGCCACAAAGACCACAGCAGCAAATAAAGCGGCGACCAGCAGAACATTCAGGCTAAGGGGGGATCCAAGAGCAGTTGTTTTCATTTCGAATCTCCTTTTCAAGCAAAGCATACTTCAATCAAAAAGAAGACTCCCCCGTCAATGGGAGAGTCTTTGCGCTGGTCAACTGGACAGGTGAGCTAGAACCATCCCATTGCCAGCATTGCATTGAAAAGATATCCGAAGGCAATGGCGCCGATCCACAACACGCCGACCACTACTGCGACCACGCGCCAGCGCGCGATGGTCAATGCACCCGCAACTGCACCGAACGAAGTTCCTGCGCCCGAGATCATGAAGGCCATCGCGGCGCCCTGGCTCATCCCGGCATCGATCAAGGCTCGGATCAATGGGAGGGATGCTTCGGTGCTGATGTAGAAAGGCAAACCCAGCGTCGCTGCCAGCGGGACTCCAAAGCTGCTGGCGCCAAACAGGCCGGAGACCCACTCGGTTGGAATTAGACCGTTCAGGAAAAACCCGACAAAGGCAAAACTCAGATACATCTTCATCAACTGCTTGCCTGTTGTAAAAGTCTCCTTGAGAAAACCCTGCACGTTGGCTTTGGCCTTGACGGAGGTATCTGTCCTAGGCTCATCACAACTGCAAGGGGACGGGACGGAGATCACCGGTAATTGAACTTCGCTCGTGCCGCATCCACAGGCAGAGACCGCCGCCAGTCGAAGAGGCAGGACGCTCTCTTCGCATCCGCAGTTGGAGGCTGCGGCCAATTGCCGGCGCCTGACTGATGTTCCACAGCCACAGGCTGATGGCTCTGGAACAGCGGATGTTCGATCAGGGACAGTCGCAGCGGCCATGCGTGCCTGGTTCTTGAGCCAGCCTCGACGGTCCAGTACGGAACCGATGACTCCGCCGGTCAGTCCAAGCAGAATCGACGCGATGAAGAACGTCAGTGCAAAGGGCCAGCCGAAAATCCCGGCGCTGTAAAAGAGCTCCTCAGGCGAGGTCAGGGGGGAAGCCACCATGAAGGCGATGATCGGCGCCCAGGGCATCATGCCTGCCATCATGCCCAGCACTACTGCAGTAGTCCCACAGGAACAGAATGGGGTGGCAACGGCCGCGGTGGTTGCCGCAACTACACCGGTGCGGCTATTTCGTTTGAGGAAAGCGGACACCTTTTCCTGGTCAACAAAAACCTTTAATGCCGCAGCGATCAGGATACTGGCAATCAGGTAGGGCCAGTTATGAATGATCGACAGGAAGACCTGCGCAATTGCATTGTTGAGGGCGGTCAGAATGAAGTTCATTGGATATCTCCTTCGTAAGTGAATTTCATTCTGATAGACGGAGCACTTTGGAAAAAGATGCAAGATCTCGCAGACCCGTTTTCTCCCCCTGTGGTTTCTTCCACTCAACAATTGCGGTTGCAGCAGGAACAGTGTTCGTAATAATCGAGGATGCGGCCGCGGCGGTCGAATTCAAAATGGCAGCAGGCCAGGAACATATCTCGCAACTTCTCGCGGGCGCGCTGGACACGGGATTTTGCTGTCGGGAGAGAGATGCTCAGGTGCCTGGCCAATTCAACCTGGCTGATCCCTTCATATTCCGTGAGGGTCAATGCTTCACGATAAAGCTCAGGCAATTCGGCGATCATTTCCTTCAACGACCCTGCCAGTTCGGTTTCAGCTTCTGATTCTGGAGGCTCTTCTTCCAGCACGATGTCGGGCGGCAGATCAACCAGGTTGCGAGACTTGCGATAATGGTCAATGATGAGGTTACGCGCGATCTGGAAAATCCAGCCATCCATTTTTTCGGGAGGCGGCAAACAGCACAAGTGGTTATGAACGCGCAGAAAGACCTCCTGCAGGAGGTCTTCTGCATCGCTCTCATCCGCTACGCGGCCGCGGATAAAGCCCAGCAGGCGACAGCAATATTCATCCCAGATGGCTTCAAGGTTTGTAGAGAGCATCGGGTTAGAACAATCCCCAGATCACGTGCCAGAGGATATCTGTCCAGAAATGGATACCCACCGGGGCGAGGAAACCATATTTCTTGAAGTAATAGGCAGCAAAGAGCGATAGGATTCCGTTGAGCAGGAGGATTTCAGCCAGCAAAATGGGCGGAACCTGAGTCAGCGTTGTCCAGTTGTACAGGAACATGATGGCAGGTAAATGTCCCATCCCGAAGGCAATCGCCGAGAAGAAGGAAACGACCCAGTAGACCTGAGTCTGCCAGCGCCCGCGCAGAATCACTTTTGAAACCAGCCATGTCCAGAGACAGATAAAGAACAGGCGGAACAAGATCTCTTCACCAATGCCCGCGCCAATGGCGGCCAGGATGGAACCTGGAAAGGACGGGTGCGGGAAATGACCAATTCCATTGATGGGTGCAAACAGCATGTCGCCGGTAATGAGCACGACGGCCAGTACAACACCAACGATCAGCGGGATAACGAAGCGCTGACGGTTCGAGACCGCCGAGTCCCAGATTTCGGGCAGAGTCAATTTGCGGCTCAAAACCAGACCGATAAAGCCGAGGCCGCCATAGAGGACCAGCACAATCCCTGCGTTTGCCAGTGCAATGACAGGCAAGGGCGCCGGCATTGGGCCCGTTGGCGGAGTCACGCCTGCATAGCTCTGCGGCAGCAACACGTTGATGAATGCCACCACGGCGTAGACTACGATCATCCCGATGAAGATGCGATTGGAGATTTTTCGGTCCATAGGATACCCTTTTACTGAACCTGGGCCAGTGCTGTGAGAAGCAGTACTAGGGCGCCGGTAATCGCCATCCCAATGACAAAGAGACGATAGCGATTCAAAGCCTGCGCGGAGCCAGTGTTCGCCGCAAGCATGGATCCCACCCGCAGGATCGCGTTGAACCAGAATCCGGCGCCGATCATGCCCACGATCAAGAGGTGCTTTACGAGCATCAAGATTGCCCAGGCGTTGCCGAAATCCCCGATCCCGAGATAATTTGGATCCACAAACGTGAGATAAATACCTGTGACCATGAAGACGATCAATGCAGCGTAGATCCAGCCGCGACTGAGTTTGGAACTATCGCTCAGGGTATTCCCGCTTGCACCGCCAGAGAAGTTCTTGCTCATGGCCGGTAGGTAGATTAACGCAAGCAGCACGTAGTTCCCGATCAAAATGATCGTGGCCAGAGAATGAAGCCAGAGGGAGATTGCAATGAGAATCGATGACATGGTTGTTTCCTTTCGAGAAAATCTTAGCCCTGTAACCGAAAAGACTTCCCAGTCTCCGGGGGAGTCTTGGACTGGTCAAGTGGACAGGTAGATTAATCGTTGCCAGGGTAGGTCTGTGCAAGTACAGTGTTCACAACCACATCCACGAACCTGGCTGACTCGGTCACCCACGGGTTATGGCCGGAGTGCTCGAACCAGATCAATTCCTTGTGCGGTGCGTTGAGCAGTTGATAGTATTCTTCGGTTAGTACGGTCGGCGCGTTGACATCGTGTCGTCCAATGAGAAAGTAGACGGGTACCTCAAGCTGCGCAGCCTGTTCGCGGAAATCCACATCCCATAGCTGTGGATAGACAATACCAAGAGTATCCAGCGCACCGCGGAACCAGTTGACCTTGTCATACAAGCCGTATTCGGAACCCGCAAGGTCCTGGAAGGTATTGAACCCGTCGTCAGCAATGGCAGGATCGGCGTTCATATAGTTAAAGGTATCCATCAGGAAAGCGGCCTCCTTCATTGCCACACCTTCCCCATAATAAGGCGGCGGCCCCTGCTTTTGCAATTGCTCGACTTTCTTGAGATCACCGCGCTCCTGTGCCCATTTCAGGGCGAAGTCATAACACATCAGATCGTTTTCAAGAAACGCCACCATCTGTCCTGTACCGATGAAAGCATGGAAGGACTGCGGCTCACGCTGTACCATCCACACTCCGAGTGCGCTGCCCCACGACTCGCCTACCAGGTAAATCTTCTCCTCATCGAAGCGCCCCCGCAGATAAGAGACGAGCGCCAGCCCATCATTGATGTAACTCTCGGGTGTCAACCTTGAGCGGTCCACTGCATCGAAAGATTTACCCGCGCCCGGTTGTTCCCAATTGACGACCACAAAATGATCTTCTAGCCCGCCAAGGGCGCGGCGCTCTGTGACCAGTTGGCTTCCGCCAGGCCCGCCGGCGAGAAATAACAGCACAGGCTTATTCACATCCCTGCCGCGGATGGAAATCCATTGTTCGCTTCCATTGAGGTTGACTTTTTCAAGTGTGGCAATACTTCCGGGCAAAGAGTTTCCCTGTGCGTCAGTGATCGGAGATGTTTTAGAAAAAAACTGCGAAGCGACAACTGCAATCATGCTCACGAGGATCACACCGACAAGGGTCATTGTGATGCCGCGCCAGGCTGGCCTAATACGAAATAGGACGATAACCGATGCTGCATCTCCTGCCATGAGCAAAACCCAAATCGGGACCGGAACTGAAGTCGTGGATGGTAGAAGGAGGACCGGCAGGCCAAACAGGATGGCCAGGAGCAATGCCAGCATGTATCCCAGCCCGAGCGCAGTCCTGCGCGCAATCCGTCCTGAACTGTCTATCTTCTGCCGGGTTTCCTGCCCAGGCTTTGTTGAAATGCCTGCTTTCATCTTTATCTCCTACGGCGTGACCGGGTCGGTTACACTACGGAAATTGAATTGATTCCCCTACCCTGACAGATCGATATGCTTCCGGAAAAGTCGACTGAAACGCATCGAGCGCCTGGGGGCCAGTATCATGAGGCGACAGCGCGATGAATTTCGGCTGACGAGTCTCAAGGAATTGGATATGAGGTTGTATATCCTGCGCGCTGGCCTGTCCATAATGCAGGCCGCCAATCACTCCCACGACCTGTTGGCCATACAGTGCTTCCGTGCGTGAGACCAGTTTTTCCAATGTTGGATGACCACAGCCAGTAATCATCACGAGGCCCTGGCCAGCAACATTGATGACCAATCCCTGTTCATATCCTTTCGGCGTGAAGAGAAAAACAGGAAAAACTTCAGAGTAGGAGATCACTCCAGTTGTAGCAATATCCGGGGCGATCAGGGTGGGTTCTGATGAGTGAATCAGCGTCGCACCGGAATAGGTCATCGAGATCGGAACATAAACCGGCATTTGGCTCAGGTCGCCTGTGAAATTACCGAACGAAAGAGTCTTGTTTTGCCAGGCTTTGGTACCACCGACATGATCGGGATGTGGGTGCGAGATCACCACCCCGTCGATTTCATCCCATGCAATCCCAAGCCTCTCCATGTTTTGGAGGGCAGGCAGTTGGGAAGATTCGTTCGGGTTATATCCAAGGTCCATCAAAATGGTAGCCGAATCAGTCCGGATGAGATAGGAGACGCCATGTCCAAGTTCCAGGCTTTCGCTTGCACGATCATTCTCATACAAGGGAATGATCTCCAACCCGGCCGTTGTCTGGAGCTTCGGAGCCGAGGCCGGGATTTCCTGCCACTCGCGTTCAACCTGGGCAGCAGCGAGTGCCTGCCGGCCGGCAAAAAAGAGAACAACCAGTACTGTCAAAATGGAGAATACAGCGAGGAAATACAGAAATACTTTTTTCATCTCAATCCTTCTCCTTGCTTTCTAATTTTGCCACTTTCACGACTGAACTCATATTAATCCCTGGACAATAAAAGCTCCCCCATCGCTGGGGGAGTTTTTGAACTGGTCAAGTGGATAGTTTCAGGACGGTGCCTGCTGCGACTTTTCCGACTCAATAGCCAAAGAGGAAACGGGCAAAATCGATGAACCAGTGAAATGCAACAGCAGTTTCAAAATTCCTTTTTACCTGCAGCAAGGCCATGGGAAGGCCAAAGAGCAGGCTCGTCATAGTCAACATGAACAGCCCCATTGGCGCATTGTCCAGAAAGAGATCGGGCAGATGGTTGAGACTATGGGGAATCACAGCGAGGCCGATCGAGACAAGGAGAGCCAGGCGTGTATGTTCACTCCTCCGAAGCAGGCTCAGACAGAATGCTAGTACAAAGAAGCGGTACAGGCTCTCTTCACTGATCCCGGGGCGAAGCGCTTCGAATGCGCTGAAGAAGACATTTTGGAATCGAACCACTCCAGAGTTCATGTAGAAATAGAGGTCGTTGATCACGGCCAATGGAATTGCGACAGCGACGCCAAAGAGAAGACTGCCGCCAAGCTTGCTGAGAGGAGGCTCAAAGGATTTGACGCCAGCGGTTTTCATCTCTCTGAAGAGCACCGTCCCTGCGACGAATGTGAGCCAGACCGCCAGGCCCTGCAGAGCACTGGCGAGATAGTTCGGCTCGTGCAGCCAATGACTGAGTGCAGTGAGAACGCCAAGCACCAGGCCAATTAAGGCATTCCTCTTTTCAAGGGCGTGCCATTTGATCAGCAGGACCAGGGCAGCTCCAACTGCCAGCCCGACCTGCGACCAATCCCAGATTCGAGTGGTGTAACTGCTGTTTCCGGTCAGCGGAAGCCAGAAATTGAGGGCATAGAGAAAAGCATAAAACAGAGTGATGAGCCCGATAGCGATCCAGCCTGATTCACGTTTTTCGGTCATGACGGTAATTTCCTTTCGTTCTTTCTCCTGATACCAAGTCTAGCCAACAAGATCAAAAAACTCCCCCATCACTGGGAGAGTTTTGACTGTCCGAATGGACAGTGTGGTCAAGTGAACAGGTCAGGCGGACCTTGCACGCAACGACTGGAATAGAAGATATCCACCGGCGAGGATGATCGCCACCGATCCATAAATCTGGTATTGGCTGGTGAAGAAAAAGGATATAGCCGCCAGTACCGCCAGGACCATGGCGACGGGTTCGGCCCACAGCCGGGCATTTCGCAGCCAGACCACCGCAAACGTTACGGCCAGCCCGCCCATCATGACGGCATTCATGATTGCGCCTTCCTGCTCAGATTGAATAAATCCGGAGATGGCGAAGGCAGAGACGATGGAAACGGTGGTCAGTACACCAGCCGGGATGATGGCCCACCAGCGTTCCGCAGAGCGGAAATACAGCAGAAAGAAGGGCAAAGCAATAGCGAACAGGAAGATCGGACCAAAGTACGCCGCGGTGTCGCCACCGATGGCCATGAGCGGTGCAATGCCAAGTACTGCAGTGGCGTAGGCAACGATCAAGGCCCAGATACGGGTCCGATTGCCCAGGTATACGATCAGGAAACTGAGGGCGACCATGAAGAACAGGAGCGCGCCGATCCACTCGCCACCCAGGGAATCTACCAGCAGCGTGGTCAACGCCAGGAAGACCATCACGCCGCCGGGGATGAGCGCCCACCAGTTGCGGACCCGGTCCATGAAATAGACGACGGCAAACGGGATGATCAGGCCAATGAACAGTGGCGAGGCAACAGCGGCGCTCTCAAGATCGGAGGTGGCCAGTGCGATCGTCACGGCCAGGCCGCCAAACACGCCCACCGGAAAGAGCCAGCCCCATTGCTTCCATCCGCTCAGAGCATAGGTAATGAAAGCGAACAGGCTGATCGCGGCAAAGACCAGGATCCAGAATTGGGGTGAGAACTCACCCACAAAATGGCGTACCAGCGCCAGGATCCCGGCCCCGATCAAAATCATCCCCCAGAAAAGATTCTGTTTATTAAGTTCCATATCTGCTCTCCTTTCCATGAATAGCATGCACTTCCAGAACTTCAAATACAACAGGCATCAGAAGCACTTTGAGCGGCTTCGGTCGGCCGATTGAAACTTTCAGATGCCGTCCTCATTCCCTCTGCCTCCCACGGGAACGGAGGCTGGGCCTGCCAAACGATCACCTCTGCATCGATTGCCATCTGCCCGAACGCACGTGCAACCGAGATGCGATGATGTCCATCCCGCACAAAAAAGGCATTTCCTACCTGTATCAATTCAACCGGCTCCAGCGGCAGGCTGTTGAGATATGCCAGTGCCATGTTCACCCAGCGTTCGCGGGATTTCTCGCTCACCGGGCAGAAGTCGCTGTCGAAATCCGTGGAGCGCCCCTCGGTGCCGATGATGTGTTTGATCTCGACAACCTTGACGCCGCTGTAACAACGGCCGCCCAGCCTCAACTCCGGCCTGAGCACGTTCAGGTCATACAGGGACTGACGGACATGCAGGAGTTTCTTCTTCAGGCGCAGCAACTGTCCCTCGAACAGGATCGCTTTGAAGCGCCCGACCGCCTGCTGATACCTGCGGGCATGGATTTGATTGGAAGCGGATCCGGTCTGCCCGGATACATCGTGAGAAAAACTCCGTCCAATTTCGAACATTGCAGTCTCCTTTTTCAATTGCATTATAGGATCCTGCAAAAGGGATGCCCTCTGTCAGACGGAGAGTCCTTCACTGGCCGGCTGGAGGGCTTTCCGACTGGTCAAATGGACAGTTCAATTCAGCATTTTTTCGAGCTGCTCAACCTCATCCTTCCAGCCATACACATGCCGCAGATTCTCTTCCAGCTTTTCGCGATCTTTTTCATAGCCTTTCGCAAGCTCCGCCAGGTGGTTGTAGTAATCCATCAATCGCTCCAGCGGTGGATGCGACAGAACCCCGCGCTGCAAATCTTCATCAAGTTGCTGGAGGCACTCCAGCCATTCTTCAACAGGCATTCCCGCAGTCTTTCTAAAGTCCCGGATGACCCACTGACGCTCGAACAGGGAGCGACTCTTCCAGCCGTCCGCCTGCTCTTTCAGGGTGAGACGAACCGCTTCACACAGGGCCCGCGCCTGCTCCCTTTTATCGAGGCTGAGCCTATCTGATTCCTCTTCTGCCAACCCATCGCCCGATCCGAAATTGATATCGGCTGCTTTGAGCGCCTGAATGGACGAAATCTCCATCCCGCTGAATTTCTCTGCAAAAACGATCGAGGCCGCGAACCCCGCGCCTGCCTCTTCCACCGAGAGCACCGCTGATTTGTTCATTTCAAAGAATTCATCCACGCGCATGCCCATCAGAGGAGCCAGTTGCGCAACGGCCTGCGAAGCAGTCTCCGTTGGAACCAGTCCCGGTCCGATCGTGTATGCAATGACACCGGTACCTTCCAGTTCAGCAGCCAGTGTGTCGCCTAGATGCAATTGCGCGGCCTTGAAGGTTTCGTAGCCGCCAAGGAACGCCGTGCCCTTTGATGAGACACACACAAATACACCATGCCTGCGGCTCAGCATGTCCGGCAAAAAGGTCTTTGCCATCAGCACCGGTCCACGCAAATTGACGCGGTAACTGGCATCCCATCTTTCGATAGGCACATCCTTCACCTGCCCCAGCACAGCGATCGTTGCATTGTTGATGATCGCGTCCACCTTGTCGAAGGCCATCACAGAAAGGTTGTATAAATTCCTCACGCTCGCTTCATCGCCGACATCTGTCGCGACGAAGAGCACGCGATCTTTACCGAACTCTGATTCCAGAGCAACTTCGGCCTTCCGCCCATTTTGCTGATCGATCTCAGCAACGACCACGTTTGTACCCAGCCACAACAACGCGCGCGCAGCCTCGTAGCCAATCCCGCCCCCTGCCCCGGTCACAATGACGGTTTCGCCACGCAGGGCCTCACGGGTAAGTCCAACCTGAGCAATCACCATCCCATCTTTATTCATGCAATCTCTTTTCTTGATGAGCATTCCTACCAAATCCCTGGAATGAGACGGAAACGAGTCTGGGCTGCAAACTCGACATAACCAGGCAGCTCGGCCTGCAAAGTTTTATCTTCGCGGGCTGTGCGCCAGATGAGCATCACCCCGGCAATCACCTGCGGGATGGACGCCCACCACGATCCAAGCAGGAGGCCGACGGTGACCGTGAAAAGGAACCCTCCTACATAGCCGGGATGACGCACGTAGCGATAGGGTCCGTCCTTGCAAACGGTCTGGCCGCGGTCCGTTTGGATGCGCACAACACTGGAAAAATAATCATTGGTGTAACGCGCCCACAGGAAGATAGCCTGTCCCAACAGGTAAACCAGAACACCGAGCCAATAAACTGCCAGAGGCATGTTCGTGGTCCAGCCGAAGCGTGCATCGAGGCCGCCAAGTATCAGGGCAATGATATACATTGGAGTCGTTACTGCAAAGTAAAACTTGTCCCAGCCCTTCATGCCCCCCTTGGGATTCAATCTCTCCTCGACCAACTCGGAGCTTTTTGTAAACAGGGTGCCCATCAGGAGCAGGATAATCATATTGAGGATCGAGTATACCCATCCCTGCCAGTAGTCCCAGCGGCCTGCCACGAAGAAGAGCAAAACTACCATTAGAATTGGAGCCATAAATGCGCGCAAAATCATTTGCGCGCGGGCCTTTTGAGAAAGGTTCAATTTTTTCATGTTGAAGCCTCCGAACTTAAATATAGAGCATGGGGATGCAAAACTCCCTCGCCGAGGGGGGAGTCTTCCACTGGCCACTCGGCTAGTGTGCTCAAGCAGTTTCCTGCTATCAGCCAGGGGCTAATCAAAACTGGCTCGCGAACTCATAAAACAACTGAAACCAGTCTTCCGAAGGGATCCCATACTCAATGCCGCTGCGGACAATCACTAGATTCGCCTGGGGCGACACGTAGATGAATTGCCCCTTATTTCCCTCCGCCGCGAAATCGTAGACATCTCCCCCGCGTACCAGGCTGTACCACATATATTTGTAGTGCCCTTCGCCAGGCAGTAACGCGTACCAATCGCTGTAGTAGTCCGCGTAGTTTTGCGGGAAGAGCGGCCGGGTTGATTCGTCTATCCATGCCTTAAAGATTACCTGGTTCCCTTGCCAACTGCCGCCATTGAGAAACAGGACTCCAAATTTCGCAAAATCGATGGCGCGAGCATTGATGCCTGTCTCCATCTTCTCGAAGTCGCTGGCTTTGCTATCAATAGACCATGAGCCGCTGTATTCCATCCCCAGCCGATCCCAGATCCTCGTCTGCAGGTAGCTGGTGACCGGCATGCCTGTCGTGCGCTCGAGGATCATGCCAAGCAATTGTGGGTGGTATTTGTTATATCGGTAATAGGCCCCCGGTGGATCGATAATGTGCGTATTCTCGAGCGCGATCTTGCGTTGATCGGGATAATACGAGGTCAGGATATCGTCGCTGTTGAACAGCAGAGGGCGAAAGGCCCGATACTCCAGGCCCGAGGCCATCAATAGCAGATGGCGGATGGTAATTTCATTGAAGCGTGGATCGCGCTCAGCCAATTCAGGCAAATAGATTGTAATTGGATCATCCACGCTATGGATGTAGCCCTCTTGAATGGCGATGCCGATCAACGCCGAGTCAAAGGATTTGGCGACTGAGAAGGATGTAACGATGGAATCACGCCGGGTATTGTTGAAGTAGTTCTCGTACAGGATTTTCCCATCCTGGATCACAATAAATGCTTGTGTATCATTCTCTTCCAGAAAACGCTCCCAATCGTCTGTACCCGCTAATTGTGCGAATAGCTCTGATACACGCGGGCTCGGAGCCACATCGAAGTGATAAGCTGCCGGGGCAGCGTTGAGCGGATGCGAAGGAAATTTTTGCCAGTCGAACGCATCCGAATCCTGCCAGACCGTGGCGCGGTAAACATACTCAGGGGGATAGACCAGCATCGCTATCGCGAGAAAAAGTGCGATTGCACCGATCACAATGATTGCCAGAGTGCTCAGTACTTTTCGTAACTTCATTGCGGGTCTCCTTTAGGGGTGACTTGGCAGTTTCTTTATGCCGGAGGTGGATTTGTCGCTCATGGTTTATTCTCGACTGCAAAGTTTTCTTATTACCAGCATAGCTGCATCCATACAAAAACTCCCCCGGCCGCGGGAGAGTTCTGTACTGGTCAAGTGGACAGGGCAGGCGCATGGTTACGTCCGCGAGCTGTCAGCTACTACTCTCGCTGGAAGCGGAGCATCTTTCTTGAGGAGTTTCATTCCAAACAACATACGCATGAGATTCCAATGCCGCACCAGCAATTCATACGCAGCCAGGGTCAAACCGGTGGCCAGCAAGACAATCAGCGGATATTTGACAAATACTGGCGTATGCAGTTTGATCACGAAATAGCCCACCAACGTGCTGAAGGTCATGTGGAGAAGATAGAAAGGCATCGCCGCTTCACTCGCATAACGCAGCAATTTTCCAGAGAAATTCAGGAAACGATGACCAAGTCCAAGGACGGCCAGCGCCAATAACCAGCGCCCCATTTCATACATCAAGCCAAGTATCATCCATTGTACTGACCAATCCGGGTAACGCCATTGCGGCGTCCACACGCGGAACACCGCTTCGAAGATTCCGTAAGCCAATGCAAACCAGGTCAGCCGGTCAATGGATTTTGGGAAGCGAGAGTCGCTTGCGAGCAGATAACCATAGAAGAAGACCGCGAAATAATAAAGCGGATTCTTGTCGCCCAAAAGATCGATGGAAGCAATGAGCGCCAGCGGAATTCCCCACATGATCAGACTCGCCGGAACCTGCGTGACGCTCGCGAGAGATTTAATCACCCTTTGACCTTTTTCGGTGCGTAACACCAGAAATAGCGGTAGGCCTGCCAGTGAGAAAACGAACAGGAAGAGAATGAACCACAGATGCGCGGGCGTAAATGTCCCGTTGTACCCATCGAGATGGTTGGGATCGATGCGGAAGAAGCCAAGGTAATGCTCCCAAAGTGTGGGGGCGTTGGGCTTTCCGATGTAGTGGATATAGGTGGTAACCGGAATGAATGTCAGCACACCGAAGATAAACGGGATGAGCAGACGCAGGAATCGCTCACGGATATATTGCCCGGACGAGCGAAGCCCGAGCGCAAAACAGGTCGCTGCCCCTGAGATCGCAAAGAACACCGGCATATGCCACATGTGGACAAACCCCGCGGCTTCATCCAGAACCGGACTGTTGAACACATCCTTGATGTACATGATGCTGTTCGGATCCAGTACGAAGATCAGCGCGACGTGGAATGGAACAAGCAATAACACGGCCAGCACCCGCAGCCAATCCAGGTCATAACGGCGTTCTTGGAGATTTGCAGTTTGATCCATAGATCTTCCTCGTAGCCTCAAACTAATTTTTCCTCATGGGAACTTTACCCCGGAACATTGAACAGGTATAAAAGCCATAATAATCAGGAATATTCAGAATGAAATCTGCCGATTCCGGGTTACACAATCGTTGATATTCCATCCAATCCTCGGGCGAGACGTCCGGCTGAGGCGCTCCCCACAGCATCTCAAACAGGGACCCGAGGGCGGTTCGCTCCGCGTCATTGAATGGACCTTGAAGATCCCTGACCAGCGTCTGCGCCTGGACATCCTCCAGGCCTACTTGCCGGAGCCAGTAGATTGCGCGTGCGAAAGTTGACGCCGGGTCTTTTCCCTGCAAGAAGGGAACATATCCCGAGCACGTCCCATTCAGCCGGGCCTCCAGCAAAGGATATCCTGGAAGCAGTTGTTGACTTGACCATCCAAGAAGGATGATACTTCCGCCGGGCTTTAGCACCCTAACAAGCTCATGCAATAATGGTGTTAGTTCTCCCGCGGGGTATCCGATACAATCCGCGCTCCAGACCCAATCGAAGGAATTGTCGTCAAATGGAAGGCGCTCCACGTCGCCTTGCCGAAACGTGATTCGATCTGAGAGGCCAGCCTTCCGCACCATCGCACTACCATATTCAAGCAACTCAGGAAGGATATCGAGGCCGGTGATGTGTCCACGCGGTCCTACGGCCTCCAGCAATAAGAGCGTCTGGAGTCCAATCCCGCATCCGGCGTCGAGGCCAATCGTCCCGCGTAGCAGGTGTGAAGCATCGATTGCAGAGCGAAGCAGCGGTTCCCGCAACGGATTGGCTTCCAGCAATCTCCGGATATAGAGACTGACATCGGTCATGTTTCCCTGCCATTGCACATCAAGCGCCCTATTAGAGTCTCGTCATTAGCTCGCTGCGGCGGAAGCTTTTGCTCGCCAACACTAATAGAACTGCATCAATCAACCAGATGATGACGCCTGTGATCATGACCACTGCCAGGCTGAAATACATCACACCGGAAATCTGTCCGATCATGAGAGCCAACAGGGGCAGGACTATCAGACCACCCGTCTGATACGCATCCTGAAATCCCTGGGCGCGCACAGAAACGAACACCATCACGATCAATCCCAGCCCGGCGACGGCAGGACTCACCCAAAGCACCAATGCGATCCACATCCAATTGGGGAAGAAGATGTGGTGAATGCTGTGCCATGCAGCCGCATTCACCATCACAGCATAGAGGATGAAGCCCAAAATTGCCACTGTGAGGGCGGCAGTCCATGAGCCCAACAGCTTGGCGATGAACAAATCACGGTCGCTGGTCGGGGTATAGAGCAGCGCTTCGAGTGTTTTGCGTTCCTTCTCACCGGCAAAACTATCCGCTGCAATCACGGATGAAACCATCATCGGCAATATCAGGAACATTGGTGCGAACATATAAACCAGCATAAAAACTATTAACTGTTGTTCCTGTGTATATCCGCGCAACTCCCTGAGCAGCCCCACGGGCATGCGTGCCAGCAGCTCGTCTACATTGCTCATGGAAGTGCCTGACCCATTGGCCAACGATGGGACATAGGCCATAACCCACGGGAGAACCACGAACAGGATCAGAGGCAGGATAATGATCGGCAGCAGTACGCCTCGATTCTGTACTGCAACTTTTAGATCTTTGCGAATGATCGCCATGATTGCCCGGGTGTTCATGCTGCACCTCCATTTAGCGCAAAGTAAACTTCTTCGAGATTTGCTTCCTGCGGTGCCAGACGATAGACACGCAAATCCTTGTTTACAAAAAGGGATAACAATTCCGGTATGGCATCCCGGCCGGCAAGCGACGCGGTGATCATGTCCTTCTCCTGTTTGGGAGAGCCAAGAACCAGCCGCGGAGTCTCCCGCAATATCTGCAGGGCCAATTCCACTTGAGACGGATCAACTTCCAGTTCGACATCGAGACGCTTCACATACTGACGGGTCAGTTCGGTCGGCGTACCCAATGCCACCAATCGTCCTTGTTCCATCACAGCCACACGGTCACAGAGTTTCTGAGCCTCCACCAGGTTATGGGTGCAGAGGAACACAGTGCGACCTTCACGCCGAGCAAGATGCTCCACCAAAGTATGGACATGCTTGGCCGCAACGGGGTCGAGACCTGAGGTGGGCTCGTCGAGAAATAGCACCTCAGGCTGATGAAGCAGGGCGCGGGCCAGCGCAAGGCGTTGCTTCATTCCTTTGCTGTAGCCGCCAACCTTTTCGTCCGCCCGATCAGATAGCTCGAACTCTGTCAGCAGGGCGTTCACGCGCGCGGCCACATTCTGACGAGGAATGCTGTAGAGATCAGCATAAATAGATAGATTGTCGCGGGCAGTGAGACGTTCATCCAGCGAAGGAGTTTCTGTGAGCACCCCGGTTCGGGCACGCAGAATGGAACCCTCGGTCCGGGCATCCATTCCCAGTACATGCGCAGTTCCGGAAGTGGGGTCGATCACGCCATTCAGCAAGCGGACAGTAGTCGTCTTGCCGGCGCCGTTATGACCCAGAAAGCCAAAGATTTCACCGGCATGCACTTCAAGGTTCAGGCCGTCCACGGCGCGTTTATCGCCAAAATCTCGTGAGAGGGAGAAAGTTTGGATAACAGGAGATGACATTTGAGCTCCTTTTGACGGTAGTATAGCAAGCATTGCAAGAAGACTCCCCCGTCTGCGGAGGAGTCTTTGCACTGGTCAAGTGGACAGTGTAAAAGTTTTGCATCTCAGGGGTTTTGCAGCTTCCCTTCCAGAGTGAGGGTCGCCGTATGGGTGCGCTCTCTGGCATTGATCGTCACGTGATCCCCTTCAAAGTGTATCTCCAGGGCATAGGCATTGTTATTGGCAATTGCATCATATTCGAAGAGGAAAGTTTGAGAATCCATCCATCTGCCGCGCAGTCCCATCAAAAGATCATGCTCTCCAATTGGAAACATACGATAAACCCCGTCCAGGCCGACAAGTAGATCCCGATCGGGCTGGTTATAGAAGGTCGCATGTAATCGTGCTTCGGCCGTATCATCGAAATCAAAACGAATGGTCTTGATATCGAGCGGGCTGAATTCGAAGGCGTAGGTTCTGCCCGAGATGGTGCGCGCCGTACCCGGCAGGGCGGGAATCGCCTGCGGTACCGGCGGCTGAAGGATAGCTTTGAGAGCGACATCCAGTTGTTCAACACCTTTGGGATTTTCTGGCAAAGGCTCCGTCAGATCCACCATGGCGGAGATCAAGTAAGGAGTCACATCGTTCCATTCGAAACCACCGCCTGTCGTCACTACGACCATATCCAGCTCCGGAAGAACGCGGATGTACTGGCCGCCGCGCCCCTCGGCAGCAAACTCAACAAACTGCGTTGGAGGCGGGACCCACCACCCATATCCGTAGTTATCGCCTCTGCCCGTCTTCTTCTCCAATTGGGTCGCTTCCTCAACCCAACCCGCAGAGACAATCTGCATATCCTCCCACTGGCCCTGATGAAGCATGAGATAACCGATCTTTGCCACATCGCGCGGGTGGAGGTATAAGCCGGCCCAACCGTCACTATAACCCTGCGGGTCGGCCTCCCAGATGACGTCTTTGATGCCGAGCGGCTCAAAGAGCTGGACCCGGGCAAACTCGGCAGCCGTCATCCCCGTTGCCTGCTGTAAGATGGCAGAGAGCACGTGCATTCCCGGGCTGCAATACTCAAAATGCGTCCCGGGGATGTGCTTCATTTTGAGATCGAGGGTGAACTGTATCCAATCCGGCGCGGATCCCATTTCAGTGAGGGTCTGCTCATCGTTCGCGGAGATACAATCCAACCCCGAGGTCATTCCCGCCAACTGCCGCACTGTAATTTGATCCTTCAGGAAACCGCGGTTTGCAATCGTCCGGTCCGGAAAGAATGAGACCATTTTGTCATCCAGGTTGAGCTTGCCCTGGTCAGAAGCAATCCCGATGAGAGTTGTCATCACACTCTTAGTCACGGACGCCAGTTCGTGAACCGTCTCGCCATCGTAGGGATAAAAATATGCGTCGAGAATCACATTGTCGTTGCGGATGACCATCACGCTATGAATGTTGATATTGTTATCGCGTATACTTTGTAAGCCTTCGGCAAGTCTGGTTGAATCGAAGCCCTGTTCTTCGGGGGTACTTGTATGCCAGGCATCTGTGGGCCAGTACGAAGGCGACGGCGGATGGACAGCGGGCCTGACAGAACAGGCAGAGATGATCCATGTGATGATTAGCAAAAGAATGAGCAATTTCTTGTACATGGTTGTTAGGCTCTCCTTCAGCCTGAGATGTCACAGTTCCAGACAAATACATGCGTTACAGCTACAGCAGCTCCACCAATGAGGCGAAGAGCTGCAGATAAAACGGAGCCCAGTCTCGAGGTTTACCTCTGCCAAAACGCAGGATGATGCAATCCTTATCAGGAGCAATATAAATAAACTGACCCAGATTACCGATCGCCATTAAGCGACCTTTTCCCTGACGAGGAATCCACCATAGATACTTATAGTTCGTCCACTTCGCATCCGGCGCAACCGTAGTGGACTCCGTTATCCAGCCTTCCGGCACAATTTGTTTGCCTTCCCAATCCCCTCCACGAAGATACAGGCGGCCGAATTTTGCAAAGTCAATCGGACGTGCGTTCAAGCCGCTTTCCATTTTCTCCATACCGCACTGCTGGCTATCGAGACTCCACGAGGCAGAGAATTCCATTCCGAGCGGTTCCCATAGCTTCTCCTGCAAATACGCAGACACAGTGCCGCTCGTTACACGCTCCAGGAGCATGCCAAGCAGGACCAGGTTGTAGTTGTTGTAGTGAAACCGCAGACCTGGTGGTTCGATTGGCCTGGCTTGCCGCGCAAGCTGTCGTATGTCTGGAGCATAGTAAATGCGTGGCTGATCATTCCACGGGAGGAATCCATGCTCGTTATATCCAAGCCCGGAGCTCATACTCACAAGATGTCGAATCGTAATTTCTGACCAAAATGATGCAGAAAACTCTGAGAGATATTTGGTGATTGGATCATCAAGACCCTGGATGAGCTTTTCGCGCAAGGCGATGCCGATCAAGGCGGACACAAAGGATTTAACTGTGGAGAAGGATGTACAAACCGATGAATGGTCATAGCCACTGTAATATTGCTCGAAAAGCAACTTGTCATTCTTGATGACAAGGAAAGCCACGGTGCCGTTGTGCTCTAGAAGCTGGTCCATTGTCTCTTCTCGAGGCGGTTTCACCGTTGCAACTGCCTGATCGAGGACTGGCAGAACCGTGCGGCTCTCTTCAGATGGAGAAAAATGAAACACAGGCGGTAAATTCTGTATGTCACGACTCGGAAAAATCTTGTGATCGGAGATATCTACAGAATTCAGAAGAATGTAGCGGGCAAGATACGAAGAGTCGAGCCAGCTTTTCAGATTCATGGCTGCCGCATATCCCTTTTCATTAAGCACCGTTCTTTGGCCTGAAGAGGTTGGCGGCGACGATGCCAGTAAGGAAATTCTGGAAGAAGATTTCGGTCAGCGTTGCCAGGTTGAATCCAAGCGGCATGGTTCGGAATGTGACTTCCACATAGGGTCCGACTCCGCCAACAATGAATAAGAGGATTCCAAGCCAGATAGCAAGCTGTCGTCGAGGCGCATTGGTAGCGCGTACGATGAACAACGATCCAAGCCCAAACAACGGACCGCGTATCAACTGCGCCAGGAAGATGATGCCTGCTGGCGGAAGAGACAACCCATACTGCGGATTATTCTCGTAGAATGACCTGGTATAAAGTAAAGCGTTTGTCGCCCCAAAGATGAAGTAAAAGAGGAAATAAGCGAGTCCTACAACCAACACACGCCAGGTCCAGCCCCACCAACTCCTTTTCGGGCCTCTATTTTCCTGAGGAGTTTGATCGGCGGGCATCAGCAACAAAACTGCCAGCCATGCCAGCAGCAAGCTGACAAGAATCCCGAAGAATGCTCCCAGGATGGCATTGAGCGCAGCAGTTGGCTTGAACAGGGAACCCTCGATGCCCAGTCCCAGCGAGCGGACAAAGGCCTGTACGCCCCACACAGCCAGCACGGTTTTGGCCCGTGACCAGCTCGAGTGCAGGATAAATGGACTCAGTGCCAGGCAAACCAAAGTACCTGTGATGAGCCAGACCAGGATGTTTCCGAGGCTGGGGGCGAGCCGACTTATGGAGCCAAGGATAGCTGCAACAAGTGCGCTCGCCAGCGCATATACAAAACCAACAAGTAGACTTCTGACGACAACTTCGCTAATGCCGGGTTTTGATGGCGGCGTGATCTTCATTTTTTGATCCTGGGAATTGATTGAATCTTATTTTTGCAGATTAGCAATCCCGAGTGCCGCGACACCGATGGCCAGCAGGCTGGTTACGCTGCCGAGTGAGAGCGGGCTGACAATGTTCGTAACGATGACCGCGATTCCCATCGCGACTGCGACACCGTTGAAAATGGTTTTGAGCAGGTTGGGTTTCATGATGGAAGTCTCCTTTTCTGCGTACATCATAGCGGCATGAAACAGAAAACTCCCCCGTCAACGGAGGAGTTTTATACTGGTCAGGTGGACAGGACGGCTAATTGCCAGCCTTATTGACAGATCCGGCCCCGGTGACACTCTTGGTCACTTTCGGCGAGCCATAGTAATCTACCGATCCCGCGCCGCTGACAGTGGCAGTGAGTTCACTTTTTACACGGACATTTGCATTTCCTGCGCCGCTGATGCGCACGTCGGCTGTCTGACTCTCCAGGTTGGCTCCTTCGAAACTGCCAAAGCCGCTAATTGTAATCTTGAGATCATCGACTTTGCCATCTGCTTTGATGTTGCCTGCGCCGCTCAATGTTGTCTCGAACTGGCGGATGTCCACATCCTTCAATGTCACTTCGCCCGCGCCGCTGAGCACCATCTTGAATTTATCGGCTTGCAGGCCCTGCACTTCGAGTGTGCCTGCACTCGAGAAGTCGACGCGATCTAATTCCTTGGCTGTGATCGTGATCTTCACAGGCTTCGAGGGATCCACGCGCTTTGACCAGTCCCGTTCCCTGTTATCGATCACGAGAGCACCATTCTGCACCTCGGTCGTGAGCTGCGGGAGGAGATTATCATCGCCTTCGACCTTCACCGATTCAGTTTCGCCAAATTGAACGACGATCTGAGCAGGATACCGGATCGAGATGGCCTGAAAGTCCTTCACATCGCGCGTTTGGGTGATGATCTTTCCTGAGCCCTGGATACTGCCGCCAAAGTCAATGCCCAGGCTCAGGTCCGGACCACCGGCCCAGCCAAGCTGAGGGGCATAAACGACCGCCGCCAGCGCTCCCACGACGACCAACGCCGAAATGATCGTCCCGGCAATCCGCCACTGCGCGCTCAGGAGCAACCCAACGCCCAGAGCGATCAAGACGTAGGGCCAGATGTGGGTCAGCGCCCAGAGGTTCTCAGAGGGAATGACATGCAGGCTGATCAGCAGCCACACCACACCGGCTGCGATCAGTGTCAAAGGCCAAAATAATGAGCGGTGTTTCATTTCTGCTCCGTTTCTGAATTAATAGACATATTGCTCGACTCGTCTGTCATGCTTTTTCGGGCGGGGAACAGGCCGGTGCGCACAAGGACGAGATAGATCCCAACCAGGATCAAAACGGCCGGGAAGATGAATTTCGAGAACGAAAACTCATTGAAAATCATCTCGAAGAAGCCGCCGAAGATAATGAACAGGATCGCGCCGATCTTGACCAGGCGCAAGCCGCTGTCCCGTTGCACCGAATTCTCGCTATACCAGCCCATGATCCAGATTCCAACGCCGACGGCCATCAGGATCACGGTCCAACCATAGGCCCAGCTTTCCCAGTGACCAAACAGGTTTTGCAGGAACAGCATCAGGCCGATGCCAGTAAAGATCGAACCAGGGATCGCCAGCCCGGCAGCAGACTTGCCGGTGGCAAACATCCCCACGAAAAACAGCACGCCGAACCCGATCACGAAGAACGGCCAGATCATTCCCCAGAAATTGAATCCCCGGAAGATTTGACCGGCCAATGTGAGCAGACCCAGTCCAATGAGCACTGATCCACCGATCAGTGCCCCGATGTTGGAGCGATTGGTTGACATTGTCATTCTCCTTCTTTCTTGATTTGTACTAATCTATACGTGGTTCGCGCGAAACGGTTGCCCGACGGGGCAAAATTGCTGCCAGCCTGTGTACTTATTTCTCAATGAGTTGCCTCCGTTTATAGTTGCCCCAAACTGCAACCAGATTGGGCCATACGATCCAGGTAACATACGCCACAGAGACACTGATAAAGCCAAGAAAAATGGAAACCAGCCAGCCTACAGCAATAATGAGCCAGACTTGAGCGGTGATTCTCAGGACATGCGGGTCCGAATTGGCGGCGAATTGCTTGTGCTGCTTCAGGACATGCGACCAAAAAGCCCAGGTCGTAAGCGCCTGAAAGAAACTATTGATGGAGAAACAGGCCACTGCCAGTTTTTCGCTTGGAAAGCGGCCGACAATGGCCGTACTGGCCGGGATCAGCGTAATGAACAGCAGCCCGATCATCGTCAGCCATAGCAGTGCCGTATCCACACTTGTAATGTGACGGAACATACGCTGGTGAACGACCCAATGGTTGGCGATCGAATAAAAAGCAATGAGATAAATATAGAGCCTCGGCATCATCGCGAGCAGGCTCTGGGAGAGATCGACGGTCCCCTCCTCCGGCGGCCGCAGCTCGAGGACCAGTAATGTCATCGTGATAGCAAAAACGCCGTCCACCAGGAATGTCAGTCGTTCGAGATTGACATACTGGGTCAATGCGCTGATGCTTGCAGTATTCCTTTTCATGTAGGAATGCTACTTCTCTGTCTGTGTGAATTTATAGATACCCAGCACCGCCAGTGACACCAGGGAGATCACAACCGAGATACGCGGATCCCACATGGCGCTCAAGAGGACAAATAGCGCGGCCAGGATGGCAATGGTGCCTTCAGTTTTTGAATTCATCTTCTCTCCTCATCAATCAACCGGATTCTATATTTGTTCGCAGCAGGAGCATTGCGCCCCATACTGCTCCGAACAGCAGCATCGCGAACATACCCACGAAAAGCCACTGGCCCAATTGGGCATAGTAGCCCGGGCTGACAATTTCGCTGTATATGACCATTCCCAATCCAAGCAGCAAAACTGTTCTGCCCCATGAAAGGGACCGCAGCGTTGCCAATCCCCCGATGATGAGCATCAGGGCCGTCGAAAATTCTGCCGAAAGGTGGAAGGCAATTGCCCGGGGCGCAGTCTCAAATTCAGGTACGCTGCCGGAGATAATGGAGAACGTCCATTGAACGATCATCAACAGGCCAGTTCCTATGCCATACAGGGCCGGGAATTTCATTTTCTATTTCCTTCACCTTGTGTCAGTGCGCCACCTGAAAACGGCTCAATTCAGGAATGAGAACGGTGTAACCAAGGATGTTCCAGGAAGAGACTCCACCTTCCACGAGCCCCTTCCCCTTGAGATCACTGCCCACGGCAAAAACCTCCCCTGTGACACGGGCGCCATCCTCCAGCGTTACTTCTGCAAAGAGCACCTGCAGGTCTCCATCAATAACCTGACCCTGCGGGAGAACATAACTGCCGCCAACAACGTAAAGCGCGTTGTGATTGAAAAAGAAAAATGAAAACGAGGCGGCAAGAAGGGAAAGGACCAGGACAAAATGCAGCATTTTCATTTCGGCTCCTATGTTGTCAGTTTAGGTCTAATCCAGGAATTTGTCCCTACCCTGTGGTTGAGTCTTTCCCTAGTCAAGTGGACAGGTCAGTGGAATTGCCGGGTGGCCCGAGATAAGAAAAAGCCCTCCTCAAGATCAAGAAGGGCTTTGGGCAAGATGACCAGCAGCTACCAGGTTTTGAAAGCTTGTTCGACCGCAGCAATCGTTGCATCAATGACAGGCCCATCGTGCATGATCGAAATAAATCCTGCTTCGAACTGCGAGGGCGCGAGATACACGCCGTTCTCCAACATTTTTTGGAAGAATTTCCCAAACCGGACCTTATCCGCCAGCTTTACTGTATTCCAATCTATCGGCTTTGTCTCGCTAAAGAAAAGGGTCCGCATCGTCCCGACTCGGGTCTGGGTGATGGGAACCCCGGCCTTTTTCGCCGCTGATTCAATTCCGGCGTCCAGTTGACGGCTACGCGCTTCCATCTCATCCCAAACTCCCTGATTCTGGATTAGATCCAGCGCAGCGATTCCCGCGCTCATCGCAAGCGGATTGCCGGAGAGAGTTCCGGCCTGGTACATCGGCCCCGCAGGTGCGACCATCTGCATGATCTCTTTCTTCCCGCCATACGCTCCGACAGGTAATCCCCCACCGATGACTTTGCCTAATGTGGTCAGATCGGGCTTCACCTGATACAGGGCCTGCGCGCCGCCTTTATGGACTCGGAAACCTGTCATCACTTCATCAAAGATCAGAATTGCCCCTTCGCGCTCGGTGATTCTTCGCAGGCCCTCCAGGAAGCCAGGCAGAGGCGGTACCACACCCATGTTGCCTGCCACGGGCTCGACAATGATGGCCGCAATTTGTTCAGGATATTTCCGGAACAACGCCTCGACCGAATCCAAATTGTTGAAATCAGCAACCAGCGTATCTTTGACAGTATCTTTTGGCACGCCCGGTGAATCGGGCAATCCCAGCGTGATCACACCAGAACCAGCCTGCACCAGCAGCATATCCGCATGACCGTGATAACAGCCATCGAATTTGATGATCTTGTCGCGTTTGGTGTACGCCCGCGCAAGCCGCAACGCGGACATGGTCGCTTCCGTCCCAGAGTTGACGAAGCGGATCATCTCGATATTAGGCATGAATTCCATCACGCGCTTTGCCAGATCCACTTCCAACGGACTCGGCGCGCCGTAGGATGTACCTTTGACTGCGGCATCCTGAATTGCCTTCACGACATTGGGATGCGCATGCCCCGTGATTAGCGGTCCCCAGGAAAGGACATAGTCAATGTAACGGTTGCCGTCCACATCAAAGAGATACGGTCCTTTGCCGCACTCGATGAACAGCGGCTGACCACCTACCGCGCGAAATGCGCGGACCGGTGAGTCCACGCCGCCCGGAAGCAGCTTTTGCGCTTCTTGAAAAAGAGAAATAGATTTGGTGATGTTCATAATTCCTCGGTTTTGAAACAGAGAATACGGGGATTTTAAACTCTCTGTGTCTCTGTGGCCAAGACTTTGCTTACAGCCAGTTCGCCGGAGTGGATACAGTCCGGAATTCCGATCCCACGATATCCATTACCTGCCAGAGCGAGGCCAGGATGTTCTTCCAACGCGGCGTCGATGCGCCTGAGAATCTCAGGATGACCGATATTGTACTGCGGCATGGCCCTGTCCCACATAAAGACGCGCTGCACAAGCGGCTCGGCCGTGATGCCCAGAGTAAGATTGAGCTCTTCTTTTGCCAGTTCAAGCAAATCCCCTTCATCCCAGGGGATCTCCTGCCCGGCGCGGCCCACGAAGACGCGGATCAGCGCATGTCCCTCAGGTGCGCGATGCGGGAACTTCGTAGAAGTCCATGTACAGGCAAGGGCGCGGCGTCCCTCACGGCGCGGGATCACATATCCATAACCATCCAGTTCGCGTGGAATGTCATCGTGACGGTAGGCAAGAGAAACGGTCGCGGTGGAGGTGTAGGGAATGCTTTGCAAAGCGGAGGCAAGCCCGGGGTCCAATGAAGCGAGCAGTCTTCCGCTGACAAAGGCCGGGGTGGCCAGGATAACGGAACCTGCTTCAAGCACCTCACCCGTTTCCAATTCCACATGGAAGCTTGATAAATGACCCATAACAAGTTTCGCAGACGTATTGAGTCGCAAATCAATTCCGGGATCCTGCAAATAAGCCACCAGCGCTTCGACAATTTCCGCGAGACCCGTGGTGGGCGTAAGAAAAGCAGAGCGCGATCCCTGCATCTTTTGTCCGTTACTGGACATCTGCCTGTGGAGCGTGAGTGCACCGCGTGCCAGCGAACCATATTTGAGTTCGAGGTCGCGCAGGTAAGGAAACGTGGACGCCAGGCTGAGCGCGTCGCCATCGCCGGCGTAGATGCCGGACATCAACGGCTCGATCAAATTCTCGTACGCTTCGCGCCCCAGCCGACGACTGACAAACGTGCCGAGAGATTCATCACCGTTCGGGGATTTCGCGGGGAGCAGAAAATCCAATCCCATGCGGGCTTTGCTGAACCAGGAAACGAGACGCGTCCTGAGAATGGCCTCGATATTAGTAGGGATCATCATGGCCAGCCCATCCGGCAGAGACAGCAGACGGTTACGATTCAGGACGTAAGTGTTCTTCTTGTGTGGGTTTGTGCCGTGCAGGCGCCCAGTGAGGCCAAGTTCCATGCAGAGGTCAACAGCCCACGGTTTGGTGGCGAGAAATGTATCCGGTCCACCTTCAATAATGAAAGTTCCATATGTAGGGACCGGGCTTGCCCCAGTCCTGGTATTGCACAGAACACGATCTGTCGTGATCTTGCCGCCCCAGCGATCAGATGACTCGATCAATGTGATATGTGCGTCGGGAATATTCTTCGTGGCGTAGTATGCGCTAGAGAGTCCTGCAATGCCGCCGCCAATAACAATAATCTTCATAGATGAGGTGCTTTCCATTTCTTGATGACGGCCTCAAATGGCGGCCTGATTTTGTTTCCGTTGAATGGATACCATCCGATCTCGGCACGGACAGCCTGCTCTTTAAGTTCTGTTGAGCCCCAGACAAATGTCGCGCCAATGACACCGATGATGACAGAGGGCCAATCGTTTTGAATCAACAGTGAAGCAATAATGATGAGAACGCCAAGTCCCATCATGTAAGGCCACCATAAGTAACCAAAGATTCGCTCGCCTTGAATGACAAGCGGGAAGCCAAGGCCAATGATGAGAAGCGTGACAAGACCGGTGAGAATGCCGAAAAGGTTCATAGTGAATGAATCATGGTTAATGGTGCTCGATGAGTTTGGCCGCTTGGTCGGGGCCAGTTAGCTGACCCACAGGTTCGCGTTTCAGCAGATCCAGCGTTGTGGCGCGGGAATTGGGCTCGGCAAGGATGGCGGCGTGGCGCGGGTTGCCGGGGTTTGCGGGTGCATGTCCCTTGCGGATGCGGCGCAACTGACGCGTAAATTCAAGCGCATCGAAGAGGAGTGTGATGCCAAGGATGCCAAGGGCCGTTTTGAGAAACAAGTTGTCAGCGATCAGTGAACCGTATTCAGTGAACAAGCCCAGAACAGCGAAAATCACGGTAGGGAGCCAGATCGTTGGCGAGACGAATTCGATCTTGCGGACGGCAACATGCCCAAACCAGATGCTGAGGAAAGCTGTGATCGCGGCCATAAGCCCGAGAAAATTCAAGGTCATACCCTCTCTCGCAGTACTGAATATTCATGCACCATGTCAACGACCGCCTTGACGGTATCTACTGGTGTGTTTTGTAGGATGCCATGACCAAGATTGAAGATATGACCCGGGCGACCACCCGCGCGCTGCAAAATATCCTGGACACGCTTCTTCAGCTCAGACAAAGGCGCGAAGAGCAGGGCAGGGTCGAGATTTCCTTGAACGGCGACATCCTGCCCAAGCCGGGCCCAGCCGTCGTCCAGAGGGATGCGCCAGTCCAGGCCAATCACGTCGCCGCCTGCCTGCTTCATCAGGGGCAGGAGAGTCGTGGTGTTTGTACCGAAATGGATGACAGGCACGTTTTCATTCTTCGCAGTCTGCAAGACGAATTGCGAATATGGCAGGATGAATTCTTCGTAATCCTGAGGGCTGAGCGTGCCGACCCACGAGTCAAAGACCTGGACGGCTTGAGCACCCGCGTGGATCTGAGCTACCAGATAATCTGCGAGAACCTGGGAGAGCTTAGACATCAGCGCGTGCCACGTTCGTGGATCGGAGTACATCATCGTTTTGGTCTTGAGAAACTCACGCGATGATCCGCCTTCGATGAGATAGGACGCGACCGTGAATGGGGCGCCACAAAAACCAATTAAAGGGATGCCGGCCAGGGATTCGCGAAGGATGCGAATGGCGTCCATCACATAGCCCAGGTCCGTTTCCGCGTTCACCGGACGCAGCCTGATCACATCATCTATCGTACGGACAGGGTTGTGCAGAATAGGCCCCTCACCTTTTGCAAACTCCAGCCCAACGCCGAGAGGGATGGCTGGCAGAAGAATATCGGCAAAGAGGATCGCCGCATCGACACTCAGGACACGTACGGGCTGCAGTGTCACCTCGGCAGCCAGCTCAGGGTGATGGCAAATTTCAATCAGCGAATATTTCTTGCGAATGGCGCGGTATTCGGCCATGTAGCGTCCCGCCTGACGCATGAACCAGACGGGGGTGACATCGGTTGGGAGCCGTTGACAGGCGCGGAGGAAGGAGGAGTTGGTAAATTGGGAATCGGTAAATTGGTGCTCAGTAGATTGGGAGATTTGGCTGGACATCATCGGTTTCACCAATTTACTAATCGACCGAGTTACCAGCTACCAATATACATGCCGGATCACTCTCCAAATAGTCGCCCGTGATGCCATAGGCGCGTCCGCGCTGGCCGCCGCAGACATCGCGATATTCACACGTTCCACAAACCCCTTTGTATTTATCGGGGTTGCGGAGGTCTTTAAAGATTGGCGAGTTTCGGTACACATCGACAATATCGTTTTCGCGCACCATGCCCGCAGTGACCGGGAGAAATCCGCTGGGCTGAATTTCGCCGATGTGCGAGATGAACAGAAAGCCATTGCCATCATTTACCCCCTTGGTGGGACGATGGAGTCCATCGGCATATTGAAAGCCCGCGCTTTGGAAGGTAACAGGCTTGCCGGTGTTTTCAGCGCGTTTGCGTTCGATTGCGACGCGGCGATACATCGGTGCGGCTGTGGCTTTGATATCAAAGGGCGCGGTCTGGGCAAGGTCATAAAGCCAGTTAAAAACCTTCTCATGCTGCTGGGCTGTGACCATTTGCTCAGCCATTGCACGGCCGGTTGGGACAAGGAAAAATACTGACCACTGCACTGCGCCAACTTCCTGAATGAAGGGCACCATCTCGTGCAAAATGTCCACGTTATGTTTGGCAACCGTCGTGTTGACCTGGACACTCAGGCCAACATCATGCGCGCGGTGTAACGTGTCCATCGTCCGCTGCCATGAGCCTTTGACTTTGCGAAAGTCATCATGGATTTTGGGGCGCGGCGCGTCGAGTGAAAGCGCCACACGTTTAATCCCCGCCTCACGCGCTTTTTCAAGCCGTTCCTTCGTGGGCAGTGCCGTCGCTGTCGGCGTAAGCGAGCAGCGCAAACCGCGCTCGGCGGCGTAGGCGATCAACTCAAAAAGGTCGGGGCGCATCATCGGGTCGCCGCCGGTGAAGATCAAGATGGGATTATTACCAAAGGCTGCAAGACGTTCGATCAGAGCTTTGGCTTCGGCAGTATTGAGCTCGCGGGGATCACGGTGATGCTGCGCGTCCGCCCGGCAGTGGACACAGGCATAAGCGCACGCACGTGTCACTTCCCAGGCAATGGTAAAAGGTGCCCTGTCGAAATCCGCGTGGATCATGCGCTCGTTCTGGTATTGCCGCTCAGATGCGGCGCGCTCACTCAGGTTTGGTAAAGTCATGGAGTCTCCTTGCAAGGCGATACTCGATATTCGTTCATCGAATTTCGAATATCGAGTTATTTCAACCACTTTGCTGCCTCTACGGCATGATAGGTGAGGATCAGGTCTGCACCGGCTCGCTTCATGCCAGTCAGCGCCTCCAGCGTGACCTTCGCCTCATCGATCCAGCCGTTGGCCGCGGCCGCCTTGATCATCGCATACTCCCCACTCACGTTATACGCCGCCAACGGGATCTCCGGGAATGCATCCTTCACCACTCGGATCACATCCAGATAGGCCAGGGCCGGTTTCACCATCAACAGGTCCGCACCT
>JAKOVF010000298.1 GCA_029782225.1 Chloroflexota bacterium
TTCTATCTTTTGCCAGATGTTGCGTTCCTTCATCCACAGGCCAATCGTAGCCAGGCTTGCATGTGCTGAAAATCCTGTATACTGTTCCATGGCAGTAGCTCCTTTTCGAGTGTGTTGTTGGCAAACTTCTTATACTCGATTTGAAACTACTGCCATTTTTGACCAATGACCTGCCCCCTATTTTGCACAAAATTTAGGTGACAGGTCTGCTTCGCGAAGACCTGTCAGGTCTTTTTCGCGTTTCTTCAACTTCAAGCGTTCCACTTTGCTGATAAAGGTCGCGGCGGCAACGTCCACGCCAGGGACGAGCCGCAGGTGTGGAGCGACTTTCAATTTCAGGAACTCGATCTTGCTCGGAATCAAATAGTCCCAGAAGGCGTCCGTCCAGGCTTCTTCGATCTCTGGCATGTGCTTGCGGATGGTGAACGAGTCCGTTGGGACTTGCTGGATCTGCTCGCGCAGGTCAGCGATCACTTGCTTGCAATCGGGGTCCTTCTGGTCTTTGATGTAGGTCTCCAGCAATTTCAAACGTGTATTGAAGATCGTCACCAACACAGGTGTGGACTGGTCAACGACTTCCTTCGCGTCCCTGCTGAAGTTATTCTCCCAGAAATCAATGATCAGAAAATCCTTCTTCTCAAAGTTCGGCAGTAATGCCAGATTACGACACGCCGCCTGTACCCGCGTCCCACGCCCGATCATCTGCTGTAACTTGATCGGCGACTGTACTGGCTTCATGAACACAAGGTTGACCACTTCGGGCACGTCAATGCCCGTATCGAGCATGTCCACGGAGATGGCAATTCGTGGAAAACCTTTCTTCTTGAACGCTTCCACCAACATGCCGCGATATTCGGATTTATGCGTAATGACTCTGGTCAACTCAGGGAACTGCGGATACATCTCGTCAAAGACATCCTGCAATCGCAAGGCATGCTGCTGCGTTGTTGCGAAGATGATGGTCTTGCCTGGTAACTGCCCCGAAGAGTCTTTTTTACAGGTATCCCAGATCTCTTCCCACTGCTTGCGGATGGTATCGCGATTACTGACCGTTGTTTCCAGTTCCGTGCCTTCGTAGTTGATGTCGTCAGGGTCGAGGCCCTTTTCGATCAGGGCGTTGCGTTCTTCCTCGGTCAAATCCACGCCATGAATACCCTGCCGCTGGAACTTGGTCCGCGCAGCGTAGAGTTCATAATCCACGAGATACCTGTCTTCAATGGCCTGTTCGTAGGTGTAGAGATAGGTCGGCTTGCCATCCGTGCAGTCGAAGGCGAGGAACGTGTCGCGGTTGATGTAATTGGCGGGCGTGGCGGTCAATCCGATCTGCCTGCCGTCAAAATATTCCAGTACTTCATTGAACTTGTTAAATATCGAGCGGTGGACTTCGTCGAAGATGATCAGGTCAAAGAAGGCAGGCGAGAACTGCTCGAAGATATTGCTCAGGGTTTGGAGAGTTACTGCGTACAGGCGCTTGGTAGTGTCAAGATCATATGTCCGCAAGCGGGTGCAGGGTTCCTGCGGCAGGAACTCCTCGAAGCCATCTTCCTTCGCCTGATCTACCAGCGCATCGCGGTCCGCCACGAACAACACGCGTCGCGCCTGATTGGAGCGCATGAACACATCGATCAATCCCATCACCGTGCGCGTCTTGCCGGTCCCTGTTGCCATGACGATCAGGGCTTTGCGCTTGCCCCCGCTCAAACGTCCCGAAGGCTCTGAACCTTCGGGACGATGTTGCTCGAAGGCTTCACAAATACGTCGGATGGCTTCGTGCTGGTAGGCACGGTCAACGATGTGGTTATTGATTTCAACGGAACTCAGCGGCCTGGCATTCTGGCGCAGGTAAAGCAGGTTCTCCAGATCTTCACGCGTGAAGAATCCGAACACTTCCCGCTTATGTGCGATCCCCGCATCCAAAAAATGGATCTCATGTCCGTTGGCTAGAAATCCGAACGGCCGGAACGATTGATGCTTTTCGATTTCAGTAACGTAATAGGTGAGTTGTGCTTCTGCCAGGCGAACATCTACAACTGTTTTTTTGGCCTCGACCACCGCCAGCACTTCCCCGTTTTCGCGATACAAACAGTAATCCGTGACCCCGTTCCACGGCTCGGCATCGTAGCCGTCCACGGGAATTTCGATCTTTACTTTGGAGTGATCACGCAGATACCAGCCCGCTTTTTCGAGCTGCGGATCGATCATTTCTTTGCGCGTGAGTTCTTCAGAGATTCTTCGCAAAGCCCACCTCAGAAGTTAGCTTATGATTTCTTTTCGACGTACTTTACGCCATCCATGCCTTTGAAGTGTGCGTCTTGAGTCCATAGTATTGCATCATATTCGTGAGCAGTGGCGAGAATAATACTGTCTGCCATCGCAAGTTTATGTTCAAGTGCAATTCGTGCAGCATCAATTGCGATCTTGCGATCCAATTCCACGACTTTACCATGTGACATAATCCCCACTGCCTGCAATGCATTCTCCTCTCCCAAATCGCGTGTCAGCCGTTTGAAGACTTCGTAAATGCAAATGGAGGGGACAAGCAGATTTTCCAAATCCTGCACGGGCGGAGTGAAAAATCTTGCATTCACCCCATTGGCAAAATACTCCACCCAGCCTGAAGAGTCAACGACATTGATCATCGCTCCTCATCCTCTTCCTCGCGAAGATTATCTGCGTTTATTCCTTTGAACATGCCTCGTGCCTCTTTGATGGATGGCACAATCACGAGGCGGATACTCTTTTGATAAGGGATGAACATCACCTTTTGCCCTGGCTTCAATTTGAACTTTTCCCGAACATCGCGCGGAATCACGATCTGATATTTAGATGAGATGGTGGTCAACGCTTCCATTTTTACTTCTCCTTTATCGAACGATAATTGTAAGACGAATTATACCACCGCCAACCCTTCGAGAAAACTCAGGACAAGCACCTCCCATTTTCGCCGTACAGGCAATAATCTGTTACCCGGTTCCACAGCTCGGCATCCTATCCATTCACAGGAATTTCAATCTTCACCTTGGAATGGTCACGAAGATACCAACCCGCTTTTTCCAACTGCGGGTCGATCATTTCTTTGCGCGTGAGTTCTTCAGAGAGTCGGCGGGGCATTTCTCCCCTTCTGGTCAAATGTTTGGATGCGTTGAGTTAAGGATACAGGAAAAAACCCGATTGTACAAGGTGAAATTCGTTACAAAACGATATGCCTCGAAATGCATCCTCGGCTGGGTGAGCCAGACTCGATGACCGCCTGTAGCGTGAAGACAGGCTCTGCATATTTATTGATATGCCAGGTTCAACAACCTTCGGGATGTTATGTATTCAATTGTCTACATGACTCCAAAATCCTGCTTTCGTATCAAAGGTTCGGTGATGATATCTTTACAGCGTGCGTCCATATATGGGGGTGAAACTGGTTAGCGAACGATGAGCGAAGGATAAGCGAAGGACAAGCGAAAGATAAGCGAAGGATAATTTTCATGCAAAGTGCCATAATAAGGCCTTTAAGACCCCCATATATGGGAGGATGTTTTCAGGCTGGTCTGCGCGGTGCAACCACGGACGCTCATTCATTGTTCAATTGGTGCACGCCGCCTCAGGTTGTGTTGATCGGATTTCCGGCGGCTCAGGGGTTCAACGCTTTTTCTTCGGGCTTGGGCTTTGATCCGATTTCCACCAACTGCACTTGGACCTGATACCGCTTCTCGCCGATCTGGATTTTGCCCATTCCAAAGAAACCCCTCGAACCGGTCTTGAAGAGTTTTTCAGCGGCAGTAAGATTCCCAACGACCTTTTCATTTTCCTTGATTTCAACTGAGAGCATCGGCATTCTCCTCTTCGATTCTGTGTCCTGATTCTCTAATACCCACGGTCACGACTTGCGCTTTCAGCCTTCTAAAAACAGCGCAATTCCCTGGCACCGCCCGCTAGGGCAGGTGCGTGACCGAGTGCGGTATAGCTTCCCGTCTTACCAATCAGGCAAGCATACAGCCAAAATCCTCACCGCGCAAGATGAAATTCGTTACAAGCCGATTCCATTGACCGTCTGCGTACAGGCGGCGGGCCCCAAAGATCACATCATCCGCAAGCTACTTGTCTTCGATGGCTTGTTCGCAGGTATAGAGATGGGTCAGCCTGCCTTCGATTAGGCCGAGGGCAAGGAAAGGATCTCACTGGATGCGATTGTCGGACGTGGCAGTCAATCTCACCTGCCGCGCATCGAAATACTCCAGCACTTCATCTCTATTTAATGGGCAGGTGTTATTCTTCAATCTGATAAGGTCTGGAGATTGTCAATTGAGTATCCTGGTAGTTGAATACGCCCAAAAAGATAGAAATCATATTCGCAAAACAAAAAGGAGCTGCTGTGTCTCACCGTCATTCCATTAATTGTATCCTTCCCCCTTATATGCTCGATCAGATCGTGCAGAACGGCTCAAGTGCACAGCGAGATTGGGCAGCGCAGGCACTGATTTCTTCGCAGCTGATCCGCGACAGACGGCGAATCGTGGCGCTCGCCACCACTCGCAGCCCCTTCACAGCCAGAGCTGCCGTTGCAGCGGTCAAACAACGCACGGTCTATACGGCCAATTCTGGCACAAGCTTACCGGGCACTATCGTACGAAGCGAAGGCAGCGCCTCGGTTTCCGATGTAGCTGTTAACGAGGCCTATGATGGCTCCGGCGCTACTTTTGATCTGTATAATGACGTCTTTGGCAGAAACTCCATTGATGACAAGGGACTCAAACTCATCTCCACTGTCCACTATGATAAGGGCTACGACAATGCCTTCTGGGATGGCAGGCAAATGGTATACGGTGATGGCGATGAGAATCTTCCAGTCTCTCAACGATTATTCAACCGCTTCACCATTTCACTGGATGTGATCGGTCATGAGCTGACCCATGGCGTTACGCAATACGAAGCCAATCTCATATACTCAGGTCAGCCAGGCGCGTTGAACGAAGCTGTATCCGATATCTTCGGCTCATTGGTCAAGCAATACCAACGGGGACAGGCCGCGGATCAGGCAGACTGGATCATTGGCGAAGGCCTGTTCACATCCAATGTCAATGGTGTGGGCATTCGCTCCATGAAGGCGCCCGGCACTGCTTACGATGATCCCGTGCTTGGCAAAGACCCGCAGCCTGCGCATATGAAAGATTATGTCAAGACCTCTCAAGATAGCGGCGGCGTGCATATCAACTCCGGTATCATCAACCATGCTTTTTATCTAACCGCGGTTGAGATCGGCGGCTTTGCCTGGGAAAAGGCCGGGCGGATCTGGTACAAGGCACTCACCGAAAAAATGAAGAGCGATACCGACTTCCAAAGCGCGGCGGATCTTACCGTTGAAGCAGCCGGCGAACTATTTGGAATAAACAGTCAGGAACAAAACGCAGTGCTGAAAGGCTGGTCGCAAGTTGGTATTACGGTTACACCACCTCCCGTGCCAACGCCATCGCCGACTCCTGAGCCGACACCGGCGCCAACGCCTGACCCAACCCCGGTGCCGAACCCGGAGCCAACTCCAGGTCCAAGTCAGGGGGATGGCTGTTTGACATCTCTTCTTCGTGCAATTGGATTGGGAAAATAATGCCTTTGTTATAGATGAAGAGCCCGTCGATCAATAGGAATTTCGTTACAAACGGCTTCCTCGTAAGCTGATTCGATGTGGAAGCTGTATCGAAAGTCTATCGATAATCTATCGAAGGTCTATCGATCCTGTATCGCGCCTGTATCGCGCAGGGGTCCTCTTCTCACCGTCCACCCGTCTGAAAACCGCTACTCAAACTCCCTGCTGACCCGCGTCCGTTTGACCTCGCTCCGCCGCTTCTTCGCCTGCAACCGCTTCTCTTTGGACGCCCTGGTAGGCTTTGTCTTTTTGCGAGGTTTTGGCCTCTCGAGAGACTTGCGCACCAATCCAACGAAACGCCCGATGGCATCCTCCCGGTTCTTTTCCTGCGTCCGAAAGGACTTGGCCTCGATCACGAGCACATCGTCGCTCGTCACTCGTTTTCCAGCCACCTTCTTCAGCCGCGCCTTCACTTCTTCAGGCAGAGTTGAAGCCCGAAGATCGAAGCGAAGCTGCACCGCCGTTGCCACCTTGTTGACATTCTGTCCGCCTGGCCCCGAAGCACGCACAAAGTCAAATTGCAGCTCGCGTTCATCAATCAAAAGGGACGGAGCGATCTCGATCATGGTTTGAGTATAACCCCCTCCCAGCCTCCCCCATTTTCCGCGAACTTCAGCGGAAAATGGGGGAGGTGTCCGAAGGACGGTGGGGGTTACTTCACCATCCTTGGTGCGAGGGCCCACAACACCAGCAATATCAGCCCTCCTGCAAAGAACGGCACCGGTGCACCGAACCACTGGAACAGTGACCCGTAGAACAGCGGTGCGATTGCATTCGCCGCGCTGTAGAAGCCGGATGAGATCCCCAGCATCCCACCGACTTCACTTTTATCCGAAGACTTCGTGATCAGGCTGTTGACCGCGGGCTGGAGCACCCCTCCGCCGAGCGCCGCAGGAAAACTGGCGATCAATAACCAGATGATTCCGAACCAGCCGCGTGCGGCTTCCTCTGGCAGAGAAATATGGATACTTTGAATGGACACACGGAATGTCCCTTCCCCCGCCAGGCTCTGCATGACCCTGGCCTTGTCGTACCACGGAATGGGGATTGCCGGAGTCAATGCTGTCAGGATCAGACCGATGGACAGGGCTGACACTCCAAGGATGACCAGCCAGCGATCCCCCTTGACCCGTGACCAGCGTCCGATCAAACCACCTTGAACCACCACGATAAAAAGCCCCGCCAACACGAACAAACCAGACGTATCGCGTGCGTCCATGCCGAGGCGGGTGAGGGTAAAGAGAGAAAATAATTGCTCGTAACCGCCGAATGCAATCTGATAGAAGAACATCAGGATGAGCAGAAACCCGATGGTTGGGCGTGTCAGCGCCTGACGCATTGCACCGAAGGAGAACGGCCTGCGCTTTCGTGACGCTGTGGGATCTTCCACTTCACCGATGGTTTCCTTGAACCAGAAGGTGGTCATCAAAATGGACGCCAGCGAAAAGAACGCGGCGGCCCATGCGACGGCCTGATAGTTCTGTCCTGTCGATGCCAGCACAATGAACGCGACAATTGGCCCAAGGATGAAGCCGATCCCAAATGCGGCGCCGATCAGCCCTAATCCCTGTGTGCGCGTTTTCTCGGTGGTGCTGTCTGCAATCGCGGCTTGAGCCGTGGAGATATTTGCGCCAGAGAGGCCGTCAATAATGCGTGAGAGGAACAATAACCAGAGTGTATTGGCAAAGCCAAGCAGGATAAATCCGGCCAGGGTCCCAATCTGGCTGATGATCAGGATCGGCTTGCGACCGAAGCGGTCTGATAATCGCCCGAGAATGGGCGCACCGATGAACTGCATCATCGGATACGTTGCCTGCAGGATACCAACCGTCAGCGGGGATGCGCCGAAGCGCGCTGCGTAGAGTGGCAGCAGCGGGATGATGATCGAAAGCCCCATCAGATCCACCAGCACGATGACCAGCACCGGCAGGATGCGTTTGAAATCCAGTTTTTCAGCGGTAAGTTCAGTTGTTGTCATAGTTATGTGAAAGCCCCCACCCGGCCTAACGGACACCCTCCCCCATGTTCCGCTGAAGTGTGCGGAACATGGGGGAGGGCCGGGGAGGGGGTTGGAGGTTAGAACATCAACCCGTTGATTTTTTCCAACGAAGCGGCATCAGGCCTCAGGTCCGCTTCAGTGAGGCGGTTGAGAGGTGTATCCACCAGATTATAGATATCCGTCAGCGCGGGCCTGTCCGTTTCAACGTAGATCAGTCCCGTCACGAGCCAGTCATTGCGCTGTGCCTCTTCCAGAATGCGCAGCGCATCCCAGCGGCTGGTCGGGTTGTAATCCTTATCGAGATTCTTCAGGATCACGGTCGAACCGTCATGCAGTTCCACCTCGCGCACTTCGCCTTGCTCCAGCTCTCTTTCCAACATGATCTCATTGCGAGGTGCAATGTAGGTGATATCGTGCAAAGGCTCTTCGTGGTCCTTGCCCCAGGTGTAAGAGTGGAAGGCATTGCTCTGGTTGTTAAACGTCACACAGGGACTGATGATGTCCAGCACGGCAATACCGTGATGCGAGAGCGCGGCCTTGAGCAATTCCTTGACCTGCCTGGGGTTGCCTGCGAAGGAACGGGCGACAAAGGTCGCATTGGAAATGAGGGCTTCCATGCAAATATCAATCGGCATATATGGGTTGGTGCCCTGCTTTTTGAGTTCAAGTCCCTTTTCGGAAGTGGCCGAGAACTGGCCCTTGGTCAGCCCGTAGACACCGTTGTTTTCCACAATGTAAACCATGTTCAGGTTGCGGCGCACGGCGTGTTTGAACTGTCCCATGCCGATGCTGGCCGTATCGCCGTCGCCTGAAATGCCGATGCCCTTCACTTTTGCATTCGCAAACAGGGCGCCGGTTGCCACGGAGGGCATGCGTCCATGCAGACCGTTGAAGCCAAAGGAGCGGTTCAGGAAATACGTGGGTGACTTCGAGGAACAACCGATACCGCTAAATTTCACTACTTCTTCAGGGCGGGTATCCATTTCATAGAGTGCGCTGATGATCTGGTTTGAGATCGAGTTATGTCCACAGCCCTGGCATAAAGTGCTGGGCGCGCCTCGATAATCATTTTTCGTAAGTCCTGCCAGGTTGAGATTGGCAGGTGCACCTGCCATGGGGAGAGCTTCAGTCATTATTTCGCTCCTTTCTTCAAAGTAACTTTATTCGCAGACACTTTCTTAACCATCTTTGGTGCAGCCTTGTCGGTTGCAGGTTTCTTTCCGTTTGCAGATGACGCCTTTCCGTTTAGCTTCTTCAGCACGCCTTCACGGACCCATGAAGCGGTTGCGGGCAGGCCATCATTAAAGGCGAGCTTGACGAGCCTGGTGGCTGATTCAGGATGCGAAATCGCCAGGAGCTTGTGCATTTGTCCGCCCCGGTTCATTTCGACGACGAAGAGCTGGTCATGCGTTCTGATGAATTCGTCCACCTCAGACGGGAACGGTACGGCACGCACGCGCATGAGGTCGATCTTCAGGCCATGTTCCTTCTCAAGCTGGTACCGCGCCTCCTCGATAGCAGATGAAGTCGAGCCATAGCCAATGATGCCGATCTTTGCGCCGGGTGTCCTCGTGATCACCGGCCCGGGCACAATGGCTTCGGCTGTCTCGTATTTCTTCTTGAGCCGGTCCATGTTCTTGGCCCACATCGGAGCATCTTCCGTGTAGCGTGCATATTCGTCGTGACCCGTGCCGCGCAGGAGGTAAGCGCTCAACGGGTGTTTATTGCCGGGAACAGTGCGGTAGGGGATCCCATCGCCGTCCATGTCCAGGTAGCGGCCCCAGTTACTCTTGATCTTTTCAAGGTCTTCTTCCCAGAGGATCTTGCCTCTGTCCATGGGCACGTTGGGATAGTCAAATGGCTTGCTCATCCATTGGTTCATGCCCATGTCCAGATCGCTCAGGACGAATACTGGAGACTGCATGTGCTCGGCGATATCAAAGGCTTTCCAGCCGAATTCAAAGCATTCATAGACGTCGCCCGGCAGGAGGATGATCTGCTCCGTATCGCCATGACCGAGATATGCGGTAAATGATAGGTCGCCCTGGGATACACGTGTGGGCAGCCCCGTGCTCGGGCCAACCCGCTGCACATCCCAGACGACGATGGGGACTTCGGTGTAATAGGCCAGGCCTGCGAACTCTGTCATCAGGGAAAGTCCCGGGCCCGAGGTGGAGGTCATTGCACGCAGCCCGCTCCAGCCTGCGCCAATGGCCATGCCGATGGCAGATAACTCATCCTCGGCCTGCACGACGGCGTATGTATGTTTGCCATCTTCGCGTTTGCGGAGTTGAGGCAGATAGTCATTCAGGCTCTCTGCCAGCGAGGTTGCAGGCGTGATGGGGTACCACGCAGCGAATTGCACACCGCCATAGATCGAGCCCAGCGCACCGGCCGTATTTCCATCGGACATGATCATGCCGTGGGTTATATCCATGGGCTCAAGATAGAAGGGATCCTTCTTTTCGAGATTGGTCGCGGCCCATTCCGCTCCGGCTTTCACGGCGTTGTAATTCATATCGATTGGTTTTTGCTTGCCTTTGAAGTGAAAGGTCAACGCAGCAAGGATCTTATCCAGTTCGATGCCGATCATCTGCGCCAGTACGCCCACGTAGATCATGTTTCCCACCAGGTCACGGAAATCGGAAGGAACATTCGGGTCCTTGCGGACAAGTTCCTTCACAGGCATTGGATAGATGGCTATGTCTGCGCGCGTGATGGGCTGCTTGATATCGTCAGCGTAGTAGAAAGCTCCACCAGCGGGAACGGACGCCAGGTCCCGCGCGAACGAATCAGGGTTGATCGCGATGACAATATCCTGTGCCTCACGCCGGGCGACGAATCCATCCTTGTTCACGCGGATGGTGTACCACGTCGGCAGGCCCTGAATATTGGAAGGGAACAGGTTCTTGCCTGAAACGGGAATTCCCATCTTGAAGATTGCGCGCAGAATGGTGTTGTTGGCTGTTGAACTGCCGGAGCCGTTCTTTGTGCCAACGGTGATTGAAAAATCGTTCACTACTTTGTTCATGGAACTCCTCATTGTATTCGTCATTGAGACGATGAAATTAATTGGTAAATCAAATCGGTGTGTTCAGTAAGAGCCTTGAAACCGGCTTCGATATCATTCGAGCAAATGGAATCAACCATCTTCTGGTGATACTGCCAGACTTCCGTCAGGTAGTTGTAGTCCGTGAAGAAATTCAGCCCCACGGTTTCGTACGCATCCCAGTATGCCTGGAGCAGCCCGGTTACAAACGGATTGTTGAGTCGGCGATAGATGGTGAGATGTAACTCGCGATGTTCAGGATGAGGGATTTCGATCGGCGAGCCGCGCAGCTTCTCCCAGGCGCGAGCAACGAGGTTGTGGAGTACTTCGTGGTCCTCCGGAAGGAGTAACTTGACCGCTTCGTGCCAATAAGCGGTCTCGATATGCTGTCGCAGGTCCGCAAACGCCATGAAGTGATCCTTCTTGAGGGTGATTGCGTAATCGAGGCTCTTTTGGACTGCCGGGGCGAAAGTATACGGTTTGCGCTTCACTCCGGTGCCCGGCTTGACGTCGACCAGACCGAGCGCACGCGCCACTTCGAGCTGTTCCCGTAGCGCGGCAACACCGACACCCAGCTCCCGGCTCAGCTCAGGCAAGGGCGGAAGTTTCTTCTCAGCTTCGGGATGTGCGGCCAGGTAGCGGAGAAACTCGGAAATGTCGGGGGAAGTGCGTTCTCGGAGCATAAATGTGATTAATCTGATTAATGGGAGTATAGACACTTCTTCCCGAAAAGTCAAGGTAATAAACGTTGCGGAAGCACAATAAAAAGCGTGGACTCTGCAGTCCGCGCTTTTTATGAATTGACAGATTCCGCAAGTCCCAAGACCTAACCACGGAGACACAGAGATACTGGCTCGGTGTCTCCGTGGTCCCAAATGGGCGATGTATTTTGATCTCGTGACTTACGCAGGATGTCTCATAGTGAAATCAGAATTCTAGTTGTTGGGAGCGCCCGAGTTGATCCAATCCACGATGAGCTTGATCTGTGCCGGATCCAGCTTCGGACCGCGCTTGGGCATTTTTCCTTTGACCAGCGTATCGACAAGGTAACTGTCGTTCGCGTTGCCCGGCGTCACAACGGACCCGTTCCGCGAGCCTGCCATCAACGCGGCGTAGGTCTTTAGGTCGAGGCCCTCTTTTGTGGATTCGCCGCCGTGACATTTGATGCAGGTATTCTCAAAGATGGGCAGGATATCTCTGGCAAAGCTGACTGATGTTGTACCTGCCTCTGCCGTATTGGGGGATGAAGGGACGGAAGCGTCCGTCGAAGCAGCAGCCGGTGCATTGGTCGAAGAGGGAAGCGGCGCAGCCAGTGCAGGCTGTGTGTTAGCGGGTGCGACATTGGCGCTTGTACCACAGGCTGTCAATGCCAGCCCGAGTAACAGGACAATAGAGGGTAGAACAATATTCTTGTTAAGCATGAACCTTTCCTTTAGTGACTGGCGATGTACAAGGCAAACGGAAACCATGCATGTCTTGCATCCCTTTATTCAAACAATGCTCAAATTTACTGGAGGCAGATGAAAATATGATGAACCATTTCGATCACTTCTTCCGCGATCCCCATCTCATTTTTTTGAGTTTTGAAGAAACCGTGCTGTTTATTGATAAGATGATTCACTCAAAAACAGCAGGTTGTACGCAAGGTAAGGTATAATTGTTCCGCCGCGCATAAAGCGCAATCACATCACAAGGCTAAGTATGGCTGGCGCATTCTCACTTCCAAATGACTACTGGACCTCAGTCCAGATCACCCCGCAAGATATAGAAAACCTTCACACGTACCTGTTCGAGCGCGAGACCCCTCTCACAGCGCATGATCTAACAGTTGCGTTCATTGAAGCGCGGATTCAACGCGAACGTGCCGCGGCAGAAAGCAAGCGGAACACGCACGCAAAGGTGTTCCTTCCGAAAGAACAATATCAGGTCGGTGACGATCTTATATTCTCTGCTTTTGAATGGACGACCGGCAAAGTCATGGATAAGCGTGCCGGGGTTAATCCGGCGCTGGGCGAGTTTGACGTTCTCACCGTTGCATTGGAAAGTGGCGAACATCGCTTGTTTGCTGCCAATCTTCCCTCGCATCGTTTGAATGAATCACCGATCACGCCGCCCGAAGATGAAGCACTGGATCTTGATTTCATCCTGGGTGAATATGGCGCCGTGATCGAGAATAAACTCGAAACTGCGATCGCTTCCAGTGAGGGGCTCGTTCGAATTGCGGGACGCTGGTTCCCGCGTGCGCTGCTGATCGATGTGAATCAAGGCCATCTCAACCTGGCGGAAGCTGTGTTGGATATGGCTGGCGGGGAACCGCTCCCGACCGAATCGTTGATGAAAGATCTCGAATTACCCTCCGGGGTCAACCCGCGTTTGATCGAATTCTCGCTCAACCTGGCTTTGCAGGAAGACAACCGCTTTGACGAAGTCGGTCCTGCCGGACAGGTGCTATGGTGCCTGCGCCGGCTGGAGCCGGACTACGTACGGGAAGTCCCGCCGCAGCTGCGTTATCACGAGATCGAGCATGACCGCGCGGACTTGACCGATGGCATGCTCGCGCTCGAATCACAGCTGGACGATGAGCTAAGCCCTTTAAAACCGAATGAGGAGAACATTTCGGCGGTTACGATCAGCCTGATCTATCCCCACCTGCGGGCAGGGACTCTGCCGATGTCAGCCCGCACCCGGCGGCTGTTCCCAACCGCCTATGAGTCCCCGCGCGTCCGTTTTACGCTGGTGGATGGCAAAACGAAACAGCGTATCCCAGCCTGGGTTGTGCGTGATCACGGTTATGTGTACGGACTCCGGGAATGGTACAAGGCTCATCAGTTGATCCCCGGCTCGCTGGTCCAGGTGCGACGGGGTGAGAAGCCCGGCGAAGTCATCGTCGAGGCAAGGACCCAGCGTTCGTCGAAGGATTGGATCCGGACCGTCATGGTTGGCACGGACGGAGGCATGGTGTTTGCCATGCTAAAGCAGCCGATCACCGCCGAGTTCAACGACCGCATGACGATCTTCGTGCCGGATTTCAAGGCGCTGGATCCCATTTGGGAAAAGCGGCAATCATTTGAGGAGTTGGCCATTTCAGTAATGCGTGAATTAAGCAAGTCCAATCCCCAGGGACACGTCCACGCGCAGGAACTTTATGCGGCCGTCAACCTTGTTAGACGCGTTCCGCCTGCGCCCTTGTTTGCCCTGTTGGCGACCAGGCCCGTGTTCAAGCATGTAGGTGATCTGCATTTCCGTCTGGATGAGGATGCCGCATGAGCCTGCTAAAACCAAATACGAAAACACCGTTCCACATCGACTTTGAGTGGTGGAAGCAAAATGAACGTGACTGGCACATATTTCTGCGCTCTCTACTCTGCCCTGAACATCAGGAGGCATTCAGCAATGTGGATGAAGGGCAGACCATTGACTGGGTGGATGCTGAGACGGCAGAGGTCAAGCCGGTAGATGGCATCCAAAATACGTTGATGAGTCATTGTGCGTTGCAGCCGGATTTTGTCAGCGAGCGGACGGCGATGGTGGAAGCGGTATTCCGCACGTTTCTGGTGAACGGCAATTCACCCATGTCTGCCGAGGATCTTTCCAAAAGACTGCATCGCCCTGCAGAGACGATCCTGCGCACGCTGACCGGTCCCCGTATTTATCGGGGTTTGAGACCATATCAGGCGAGCATGCCGGAGCCGATCGCAGAAGCGCAGGACTAGGTCCTTGCTGTTTGTATGCAGACTTTACGGTATTCAGCATTAAGGCTTATCATTAATATACGGCCCCCGTAGCTCAATGGACAGAGCAATTGCCTTCTAAGCAAGAGGTTGTGAGTTCGAATCTCGCCGGGGGCGCTGGCAAGTGATTTGTCACCACAGGAGCGTTTGATGATTCGAAAGAGACCCGGGCTGATCAAGTTTGCAGGATTGGAAAGAACGATCATTGGGGATGACATTCAGGTTGGACAAAAGGCTCCCGATTTTGTGGTTCAGAAAAATGACTGGTCACTGAGCAAGGCCTTCAAAGAGACAAAACGCAAGGTGCGAATCATTGCATCGGTGCCTTCTCTGGATACATCGACCTGTGACCGCGAGACTCGCCGCTTTAATCAAGAGGCCGCCAGGCTCAGCAAGGACATTGCGATTCTGGTGGTCAGTATGGATCTGCCAGCCGCTCAACGGCGGTGGTGCGGCGCGGCTGGCGTGGATCAGGTGATGACTGTTTCCGACGCGGTCAAGGCAGACTTTGGCAAGAAATACGGCACACTCATGGAGGAAATCCGCCTGTTGCGGCTTGCAGTTTTCGTTGTGGACAAGAAAAGAATCGTTCGCTATGCGGCGTACATGCCGACGACCAGTGAAGAACCGAATTATGAGGAAGTGTTGGCCGCGGCACAGGCCGCGCTTGGCAGGTAAATTTTTTACTCGTGAAACCGACTATAGTCATGGAGTTGGATACTGTGTAAGGAGCAAGCTCATGCCTACGATTATTCGTAAGTCATCCTCCGCCCTGGCGGAAACACGCCGTGAGATCCTGCATGCGGTCAGCTGGCAGGTGCGTTCCAATATCTGGAGCCCGCCCACTGACGTCTATGAGAGCGAGGAGGATTTTGTCGCTCGCGTGGAGATTGCAGGAATGCGCGAAGAGGATTTCGAGGTTACAGTGGAAAATGATATGCTGATGATCTCCGGTTATCGTCCTGATCTCCCGGAGCGGCGTGCGTATCATCAGATGGAAATCCGCTTTGGTAAATTCGTGATTGGAATTGGCCTGCCGGGTCCTGTCAACGTGGACAATGCCCGCGCTGAATATAAGGATGGTTTCCTTACAGTGGTGCTCCCCAAGGCTAAAAAGAGTGAAATGAAGGTGGAATCATAATGCCTGCATCCCGATGGCAATCCAGCCTCAATGACCTATTCCAATGGATCGGTGAAACCGACGATGAGCTGCTCAACCTGCTGCTGCCTTCGGTTTTCTCCCGCTTCCCAAAGAATAACAACGATCCCTCCTCGCCGGATGCTGCCCTAAAAAACGATTCGCAGAAATTCCCCGACGTTCTGCCCATCCTGCCGCTGCGCGGAGTTGTGGTTTACCCCAATACCGCGGTCCCGCTGACAGTAGGCCAGCCGCGCTCCATCAAATTGGTGGATGATGTCGTTGGCGGGGACAAACTCGTGGGCCTGGTGGCAGCCAAAAATCCAGAATTGGAAACGCCGGGGCCGAGCGACCTCTATCGAGTAGGGACGATCGCCACGGTCCATCGCCTGCTGCGCGCCCCTGATGGGACTGTCCGCTTGCTGGTGCAAGGCATGGATCGCTTCCGCCTGGGAGAATTCGTGGAAGAAGAACCATACCTGAAGGCGAAGATCCTGCTTGCACCGGAAACAGTCGAGGAAGGACTGGAGATCGATGCGCTGGCGCGCAATGCCCGCGACCAGTTCCAGCAGATCACCCAGATGATTCCGTCCTTCCCGGAGGAGCTGGCAGGATCCATCACATCCATCGAAGATGCACTGCAGACCGCCTACACGATTGCGAACTTCCAGCGCATTGATCTGAAGGATGCTCAGGAGATCCTTGAACTGGATTCCGTGGCAGAGAAGCTCAAAAAGCTGATTGGTCTCCTGGTGCGCGAAGCAGAAGTGTTGACGCTTGGCCAAAAAATCCAGAATGAAGCACGCGGCGAGATCGAAAAGGTTCAGCGCGAATACTTCCTGCGCGAGCAGATGAAAGCCATCCAGAAGGAACTCGGCGAAAAAGACGAGCAGGCCGCTGAGACCGAGGAATTCCGCAAGAAAATTGATGAAGCGAAAATGCCCGAAGAAGCGGATAAGATGGCCCGCCGCGAGCTGGATCGCCTCTCACGGCTGCCTTCTGCTGCTGCGGAATATGGTGTCATCCGCACCTATCTGGACTGGCTGGTTTCCATCCCGTGGTCGAAATACACAGAAGACAACCTGGAAATTTCTCATGCCCGCGAAATCCTTGATAAGGATCATTACGGCCTCGAGGATGTAAAAGAGCGCATTCTGGAATTCCTGGCCATCCGCAAGCTGCGGCTTGACCGCAAAGATGAACAAAAGGAACCGTCAAAGGATATGATCCGCCGGGAGCGCGAAGGCGTCATCCTGTGCTTTGTTGGACCTCCCGGTGTCGGCAAGACCTCGCTGGGACAGTCCATCGCACGCGCCATGGGACGCAAGTTCATCCGTGCGTCACTAGGCGGTGTTCGTGACGAGGCTGAGATCCGTGGGCATCGCCGCACTTATATTGGTGCCATGCCGGGGCGCATCCTGCAATCCCTGCGCAGAATCGAGACCCGCAACCCGGTCTTCATGCTCGATGAAGTGGATAAGCTGACCTTCGACTTTCATGGCGATCCTGCTTCGGCGCTGCTGGAAGTCCTCGACCCGGAGCAGAACAGCGAGTTTCGCGATAATTACCTCGAAGTCGCATTTGACCTGTCGCAGGTCTTTTTCATTACCACTGCGAATACGCTCGAAACGATCCCCGGTCCATTGCGCGACCGAATGGAGATCATCTTCCTTTCCGGTTACACCGACCGGGAAAAGATGGCCATTGCGCGCGGATATCTGATCCCACGTCAGGTGCGTGAAAACAGCCTGCATGAGAATGAGATCAGCTTCACAGATGAGGCTCTGCAGAAGATCATTCGTGAATACACACGGGAGGCCGGCGTACGCAATCTGGAGCGGAAGATCGGCGCAATCTGCCGCAAGGCCGCGACGCGCATTGCTGAGGGCAAAGGGCAATCGTTTGAGATCACCCCGGAGAAGGTGGAGGAATTCCTCGATCACCCGATCTTCCTCGGACCCGATGAAGCCAACCTGCGGCTTTCGATGCCGGGCATCGCCCCTGGCCTGGCATGGACGCCGTTTGGCGGGGATGTTCTTTATATCGAAGCCACATCCATGCCCGGCGGGAAGGGGTACCAGGTCACCGGTTCCATCGGCAATGTGATGCAGGAATCGGCGCGCGCGGCGCTGTCCTTTGTGCGCTCACGCGCCGAGAAGCTGGGCCTTGAGCCGAACTTCTTCGACCGCTCCGACATTCACATGCACATCCCGGCCGGCTCCACGCCAAAGGACGGACCTTCGGCCGGCGTGACCATGGCAACCGCACTCGTTTCACTTGTCTCCGGCCGCAAGGTCAAGCCGCAGGTGGGGATGACCGGTGAGATCACGCTGAGGGGGCAGGTGCTCCCGGTCGGTGGAATCAAGGAAAAGATCCTGGCCGCGCACCGTAATGGCCTGCGGACGGTGATCCTTCCAAAGCGCAACGAACCTGATCTCGAGGATGTCCCGGCTGAGGTCAGAGACTCCATGAAATTTGTCTTTGCCGAAACCGTAGACGATGTGCTCAACGCAGCCCTTGAAAAGAAGAAGTCAGCGTCCAAAGCAAACGACACAACCAAGGAAAAGAAAGCCAAATCAGCTCCGAAGAAAGCATTAGCGAATGGAAAAAAAGGTACTGCTCGCAGAAGATGATATTACAATGGTTTCCCTGCTCAAGACTCTGCTCAAGATGGAGGGATATGAAGTGGTGGCGCTGGACGCGGATGCAGATGTTCCTGCAGCGGTCCGCCGCGAGAAGCCGGATATTTTGCTGCTGGACGTCCACCTATTCCAACAGAGTGGTCTTGAGATTCTGGATGAACTGCGCCGGGCCAGTGATATCAGTTCTACGCGTGTTGTGATGACCTCGGGAATGAACATGAGAGAGGAGTGTATCAATCGCGGTGCAAATGACTTCCTGCTCAAACCGTATATGCCGGATGACCTGATTGGTATTTTGAAGCGCAATATCAAACGGACCTGATGAAGCCGCAGATCATTATTCGCGAGTTCAATTTCTCCACGGATTATGAGGCTGCCGTAAAGTTGTGGGAGGAAATGGAAAAAGGGGTACATGTGGGGCCGTCCGATACCCCGGCTGAAATCCAGAAAAAATTGCAGCGTGATCCTGATCTATTCCTCGTCGCCGAATCTCATGGCTCCATCGTTGGCACGGTCATTGGCGGCTATGACGGGCGCCGAGGACTGATCTATCATCTTGCGGTCCGACATGAATTCCGGTCCAATGGTCTCGGCTCACAATTGATGACGGAGGTCGAACAACGCCTGCGTGCCAAGGGCTGCCTGAAGTGTTATCTGGTCGTGCTTGCAGACAATCATGAAGCCATGCGGTTCTATGAGAGTCTGGGCTGGCGGGACATGACCGAAGACCGTCTCTTTGGAAAAGTGCTCCAATGACTCTTCGATTTGGAATCCTCACAGTGTCTGACCGATCCTCCAGGGGTGAACGCGAGGACTCGTCCGGTCCCGCGCTTGCGCATCTCGTTCAGACTTCGAATTGGGCTGTCTCCAAACAGGGGATTGTCCCCGACGAAGTCTCTGCCATCCAATCCACGCTGATAGAGTGGTGTGCTGGCGGCGAAGTGGATGTGATCCTGACAACCGGCGGCACTGGTTTTGCCCCGCGTGACGTAACGCCCGAAGCCACACGCGCCGTGATTCAGCGTGACGCGCCCGGCCTGGCCGAAGCCATGCGCGCTGCCAGCCTGACGAAAACATCTCACGCCATGCTCTCGCGTGCGGTCGCAGGGATGCGCGGCAAAGTGTTGATCGTAAATTTGCCCGGCAGCCCAAAAGGTGCGACCGAGAATCTGGAAACAATTGCACCGGTTTTGAACCACGCCATTCAGCTCCTTCGTGAGGACCCCGCCTCTGAATCCTCACACTGACTTCTGATACTGCTCACTGGACACTGCTCCCGCCTCATTGGTATAATCCGCCCGCTTCTATCATCAAATCAGTAGACGAAGAAACGCCTGAGAGGTAATCCCTCACCCTTCGTAAAACACTGATAACGAAAACATTCTCAAATCAAGGAAAGTGCAAGCATGATCGATGTAAATGAACTACGCAAAGGGGTCACATTTGAACAGGACGGCAATCTGTATAAAGTTTTGGATTATAGCCATAACAAAACAGGTCGTGGCAACGCCAATATCAAGGTCAAGGCCCGCAATCTGCTGACCGGCGCGAACGTGGAGCGCACCTTTAGTTCAGGTCAATCGGTGCAGGATGTGCGCCTGGACTTCCAGAATGTCTCGTTCCTTTATAAAGACGGTGACTCATACGTTTTTATGGACAATGAAACATTCGAACAGCCCACGCTGAGCCAGGATACGCTCGGCGAAAGCGCCCAGTACCTCAAGGAAGGCATGGAAGTCAAGATCACGTTCTATAAAGGGAAACCGATTGACGTGGACATGCCGACTTCGGTCGATCTCAAGGTTGTCGAGGCCGAGATGGCGATCCGCGGCGATACGGCCACGGGCGTAACGAAGAAGGTCAAAACGGAAACCGGCGTGGTGGTGCAATGCCCGAACTTCGTCAATGTCGGGGATACCATCCGCGTCGACACCCGTACGGGCGAATACGTGACCCGCGTGTAAGGAATTTTCAATACACGTCGACTATCTGGACGGATGATGGCTTGAAGTCATTCGTCCTTTATCTTTGCTATTCAGTCTAAATCTGTGGTCTCGAAATGGGTGAGAGGCTTGCCCTGCTTGACCACTGAAAATCGTAGTTCGAATGAAAACTCCTGCTGGTCAAGAATGTCCCTGGTTTTACGGCAATTATTTCCGCGGCCGTGATATAGAAGAATGTCGCTTGCTTCACGCCTCCGGCGAAACCTGGACGCGCGACCTGTGTAAAACCTGCCCGGTTCCTTCCATTGCCCGGGCCAACTCCTGCGAATTCATGAAACTGCGCGCAACTGTGTGGCGGCCCTTCGAGGCCCTTTTCCAGCGGCGTGTGCAGGTGACTGCTTACTGCGAGAAGGTACATCGCACCGTAGCTGAGCCGCATATTGGATGCGGCGAATGTCACACTCTGCCATTCAAGCTTGAAGTGAAAGATTAAGGCCCTCTTTTCCTGGGGGCCAGGCTAGTCCATGACGCTGACTCTTCTGCTCGATCTCGACGATACTCTTCTCAACACCAACCTTGAGGCATTTGTCCCTGCCTACTTTCAAGCGCTCTCTGCGCAACTTGCCTCGCATGTGGAGCCCGAGAAGATGCTGCGCGCGCTCCTCACCGCTACAGGGCGGATGATGGAAAGCCACGATCCTTCTTGCACATTGCGGGATGTGTTCGAGTCGGATTTTTACTCAAAGCTGGGGATTTCAAAGCAAGTTCTCGCCGCGCCGCTTGAGCGTTTTTATGACGAGGTCTTCCCCACGCTGCAGCAAGTCACCTCACGGGTGGCGGGTGCTGATTTATTTGTTGAATGGGCGAGAGGGCAGGGATATCGTACGGCCGTTGCGACTGATCCATTCTTTCCGCAGAAGGCAACATACGAGCGCATACGCTGGGCAGGTTTCGATCCCGCACAATTCGAGCTCATCTCATCTTTTGAGAATTTCCACTTTTCCAAGAGCCATGCTGCATACTACGCCGAGTTCCTTGGGCGGATGGGATGGCCTGATAGCGCTGTGTTGATGGTTGGAAATGATCTAGAGCGCGACATTCTTCCGGCGCAAAGGCTGGGGCTGGCTACCTATCAAATTGCCTCGGAATCCGCTTCCGGGCCCGGACCCGAGGCGGGCGCGCGCGGCAAATTAGCGGACCTGCGTTCCTGGCTGGAGTCTACTGACCTCTCCGCACTCACGCCTTCGTTCAAAAGCGTCGAATCCGTAATGGCTATTTTACTTGCCAGCCCGGCCTCTCTTTCCAGCTTGTTTGAGAACGCCGATCCATCCCTGTGGCAGCACCGACCCGGTTCTGATGAATGGGGTCTGACGGAGCTGGCCTGCCATCTGCGTGACACGGAGCGTGAGATCCATCAGATGCAGATCAAGCTGCTGAGAGAACAGGCCGAGCCTTTTATCCCGCGTCCGGATACGAGCGTGTGGGCCAGCCAGCGTAATTATCTGAATGAGAACGGTCCTGCAGCTCTGGAGGAATTTACACACGCTCGCATCCAAACCATCCAGGCGCTACAGGATGTGCCGGCGTCCGATTGGAATCGCCGCGCAAGACATGCAATCTTTGGCCCCACGAACTTCCTGGAAGTGGTAAGTTTCATGGCCGACCACGACCGGATGCATATCCAGCAGGCCTGGAAGACCCTTCACCCTGATTAAACTGCGCGTCCGTTTGCCGGATGGCGTGTTATTATTCCCTGTAGGACAAGACAATATCTTGTCCTACGATTTTAATAAGGAGGTTCTCTGGCAATTTCAGTGGCAGATAACCGAATTCTGGGGTGCAAGCGTGCGTACGCACGTTTGCACCCCAGAATTCGGCTCACTTTCACGGCAAAGTCTGAAGAACTAGTTAGGAGATAACTGATGCGGAAACGAGTAGTCGTGACCGGGCTTGGGTGTGTGAGTCCGGTCGGCAACAATGTGCAGGAAACCTGGCATGCCTTATTAGCGGGAAAATCCGGCGTCGCTCCGATTACACACTTTGATGCAAGTGCTCACAAGACGAAGTTCGCAGCGGAGGTGAAAGCCTTTGACGGCGCGGCATTGTATGGTCATCGTGAAGCGCGCAAGATGGACCGCTTTGCGCAATTTGCAACTGCCGCGGCCCTGGAAGCTCTGCAGCAATCCGGCCTCAGAATTGACGAATCCAATCGCGACCGTGTGGGAATCCTGGTCGGTTCAGGGATTGGCGGCATTCTGACATTGCTGGAAAATGTAGAAGTTTTGCGCGAGCGTGGACCCGAAAGAGTCAGTCCATTTTTGATCCCGATGATGATTTCAGATAGTGCCGCTGGAATGCTTGCGATCCGCCTGGGTGCGCGCGGGCCCAATATGTCGCTCGCGACGGCCTGTGCCTCCGGGACCAATTCGATTGGCGAAGCCGCCGAAATGATCCGCCGGGGCGCAGCAGACGTGATGATCGCCGGCGCGGCGGAAGCCGCGATCGCGGCCGTTTCCATGGCTGGTATGAACGTGATGACGGCGCTGTCCACGCGCAATGAGGAGCCTGAAAAGGCCTCGCGCCCATTCGACAAGACCCGTGATGGGTTCGTCATGGGGGAGGGTGCTGGCATCTTGATCCTCGAATCCCTTGAACATGCGCAGACTCGCGGTGCAAACATCCTTTGTGAATTCACTGGCTACGGGACTTCAGATGACGCGCATCATATCTCGGCCCCGGCAGAGAATGGTGCCGGCGCGGCGATTTCCATGCGGCTCGCAGTGGAAAATGCAGGTCTTGGCCTCGACGAGATCGGCTACATCAACGCGCACGGCACGTCCACGCAATTGAATGACAAGAGTGAGACTGCCGCGATCAAAACTGTCTTTGGTGAACATGCTTATCAGATTCCCATCTCATCCACCAAATCGATGACGGGGCATTTGCTCGGAGCCTCGGGCGCGGTGGAAGCTGTCGTGTGTGCCATGGTCCTGCTCGAGAACATCCTGCCGCCCACCATTAATTACGAAGTCCCTGATCCCGCCTGCGATTTGGATTATGTACCGAACCGGCCGCGCAAGGCTGAGCCGAAAAATATCATGTCCAATTCATTTGGCTTTGGCGGCCATAATGCAACCTTAATTGTAAGCCGGTACCGATAACATAGAGCACTCAGACCCTGAAAGTTGCATACTTTTCAAAAGCTGCTCTCGATTCAGCCGAACGCTTCACAACTTCGGTGGATGGGGAATGTCTTTTGGGGCCTCTTGCGGAAGGAGTAAGAATGCCATACGCACATATCACAGGTTGGGGCATGTCCGTCCCCGAACCGGTGTTGACCAATGATGACCTATCCAAGATGGTGGACACGAACGACGAGTGGATCCGCGCTCGCACAGGAATTCGGGAGCGGCACATCGCACGCGATAACGAGTTTCCATCGACATTGGGTGTGAATGCTGCCATCAAAGCCTTGCAGGTTGCCAACCTGCGCCCGACCGACCTCGACCTTATTATTTGTACCAGCTCTTCTCCTGAATATTTTTTCCCTGCTACGGCCTGTCTGATTCAGGACCAGCTCGGCGCGTCGAAAGCGGGTGCATTTGACCTGCTGGCTGCCTGTACCGGTTTTATCTTTGCCATGAATATGGCCGCTCAATCGATCCGAAGCGGTTCGATCAAAAACGCGCTGGTGGTAGGAACGGAAACGCTCTCACGATTCATGAATTGGAAGGACCGCAGTACCTGCATCCTGTTTGGCGATGGTGCAGGGGCCTTTGTGCTGCAGGCGAGTGACCAGCCTGGCGGCATCCTCTCGGCTGTAATGCATTCAGACGGTTCCGGCGCAGATAGCCTGTCGCTTCCGGCAGGTGGCGCGCGCCTGCCAGCCACAGAAGCTACAGTCCATGACGGCAAGCATTTTGTTCATATGGACGGCAAGGAGGTCTATCGCTTTGCCACGCGCGTCATGGGTCATGCCGCCCACGAGGCGCTGGATATCGCCAACCTGACAACTGACGATATCCAATGGATCATCCCGCATCAGGCGAATTATCGCATCATTGAGAGCGCGGCAAGATATCTGAAGATGCCGTTGGACAAGTTTGTGATCAATGTAGAGCGTTATGGAAATACCTCCACAGCCTCCATCCCGATCGCTACGGTGGAAGCTATCGAGAAGGGACAACTGAAGGCCGGGGACAAAGTGGTGTTTGTTGGCTTTGGCGCCGGTCTCACCTGGGGTGCCCTCACAGCCGAATGGAGTGGCCCCCTGCCTGCGGGCCGCGCGGTCCACCCGGAGCAATATCGCCGCCTGGCACGCGTCCGTTCTCTCTATCGCCGCATCGTACGCATCATCGAGGGCATCATCTTCGGCCGCGAATCGTAGGCAGTTTTCATCTGAATGTGGTACGATAAGGCCAGTTCAGCAAAAGGAGTGTCCAATGTTTCGATTAGGCGGTTGGGAATGGATCATCATTCTCTTTATTGTTATTCTGCTTTTTGGCCCGGGTCGCATCGGGAAGATTGCTGGTGAACTCGGACGAGGCATCAAGTCGTTTCGGGAAGGCCTGAGCAGCGAGAAGACCGAAGAAACCTCAGAGCCAAAAGAAGAGAACAAAGAGAAGTAGCCATCATCTAAAACGAGACCAGCGCCCGCGGGCGCTGGTTTGCTTTAAGCCTCTAGCTGCGTTCTCAACAGCCCGGGATCTGTGGTGGGCACCCGGCAGACGAATCCCTCACAAACGTAGGCGGTTGGCTTGCCATCTTGTACGGGTCTATCCATCAACAGGGCCGGCGAATCACCTGGAGGGGGATATGAAGACGCAGCTACTACAACGCCTGGTATGTATTCGCTCCGAATGATCTGTATCAGATGCCCAAACATTGGCTCCTGCGGATCGCCTACGACTGCGACCTGCTTGCCGTTATTTAGAGCTTTTTCGGCCGCTGACAACCAGCGCGCGAACGCAGATGGATACCGCAGAGACATTTCCCCGACTACCGCCAGTGACCGTTCTGCGAGATCGCGATAGTTGCCGTCATCTGTGAAGGATGCAAGCATCAGCAGGGCTTCGCACGCCAGCGCGTTTCCGGACGGCGTGGCGTTATCCTGTAAGTCCTTTGGACGGACGAGGAGGGTTTCTGCGTCACTTGGGGTATCGAAGAAGCCTCCTGTTGGATCCCTAAATTTTCCGATCATCTCATCAGCCAATTCCCGAGCGGATGTGAACCACCTGTTGTTGAAATCTGTTTGATAAAGCTCAAGAAGGCCTAAAATGAGAGCTGCATAGTCCTCGAGGAAAACCTCATTTGAAGCCTTGCCAATTCTCCAGGTACGGCGTAGTCTGCCTTCCGGTCGCAGTTTAGATAACAAAAACTCCACACTGCGCGTAGCCACTCTATAATACACATTCTGTAGGGAAGAACCTTGCGGTCGCACTTCATCATTTTCCGGCAAAATCCGAGCTGCTTCAGCAAATGCCGCGAGCATTAGCCCGTTCCACGCGCTGAGGATTTTATCATCCGTGCCGGGGCGGATGCGTGCGGTCCGTGCCGTGAGAAGCCTGGAGTGGGATTCTGCCAGTTTAGAGGGAACAGCTGCCGGATCCAAAGCGAAGCGGGCGGCAAGGGAGGAATCATCCAAAGCGCGCTGAAGAACCGTTTTGCCCTCCCAGTTTCCTTTAGCGGTGATTCCATAGGCCGCCTCAAAAAACTCAGAATCTTCCTTCAACACCGAGTGAATCTCGTCGAGAGTCCACACGTAGAATTTGCCTTCTTCGCCTTCGGAGTCTGCATCGAGCGATGAATAGAAGCCGCCATCCGGATGAGTCATTTCACGGATCACGAAATCAAGCGTCTCGGTGGCCACGCGCCGAAATGCGGGCTCACCGGTGACCTGCCATGCATGAAGATAGGCGCGCGCCAGCAATGCATTGTCATAAAGCATCTTCTCGTAATACTGTCCCCAATCGTACAAACGGAGTTGTGTTTTCAGCACGGTTATCCGTCGGTAGTTATGGTTTGATGGCGCACTAAGGATTTGAGATACCCGCTAGTTGGGTCTCCATTTCAGTTGGCGAATTGACCGGCTGTAAACAAACAAATCCCTGGCACACATACGCTGTTGGAAGATCATTCAATAAAGGTCGATCCTTCAACAAGGCTGGCGCATCCGGCTCCGGCGGGTAATTGGAAATCGCAGTTACTTGCCGAGGCCGGAACTTTTTCCAGAGGGTATTCAACAATTCTTTGGTTTCGGTATGCTGTGAGTCACCGATAATTGCCACCTCACGAGTCGGACCGATAGCGAAATCAGCAGCGCACAACCACTGTGCAAAGGCAGTCGGATATCTGAGCATGGCTCCATACACCGATGAAAGCATCTGCTCGGCAAGATCTCGCCATTCTGTCCGATCTCCATACGCTGCTAACTCCAACAGAGCAGTAGCGGCAAGCGCGTTCCCGGACGGAGTGGCGTTATCTTGAATATCTTTCGGTCGCACCAGGAGTGTTTCATGATCGTCGCGGGTGTCGAAAAAACCTCCATTGGGATCAACAAAGTGTTCTACCATTTCATCGGCGAGTCGCAAAGCAGAAAGATACCATTCCTTATTCGGATCGGATTGGTACAACGCCAAAAGCGCCAAGATCAAACCGGCGTAATCTTCCAGATAGGCAATATGCTTTGCCTGTCCCTCGCGCCAGGATCTGTGTAGCCGACCTTTTACATAAAGATTATTCAGCAGAAAGCGTGCATTACGAATGGCAACTTGGAGATAATCCTGCCTATTCAGATAACGTCCTGCTTCTGCGAAGGCTTTGAGCATCAGGGAGTTCCACATCACCAGCACTTTGTCATCGGTGGCGGGGCGGATGCGTAAACTTCTTGCCTCTAAAAGTTTTGTGTGACATTTGGACAATTTCTGTCGAAGCACTTCTTGCTCCATTTTGAAGCGGGCTGCGAGTGTGGAATCATCCAGAGCACGTTGCAAGATGGTTTTACCTTCCCAGTTCCCCGATGGAGTAATTCCATATGCAATTTTGAAAAAGTCGAAGTCCGAACCAAGTATTCCCTCGAGTTCATCTTGTGTCCAGACATAGAATTTTCCCTCTTCACCCTCTGAGTCGGCATCCAAACTGCTGAGAAATCCACCTTCTGAATGGGTTAATTCGCGCAGGACAAAATCCAGCGTCTCCTCGCAAATCCTGCGATAGTCGGAATTGCCAGTGACCAAATACCCATGTAAATATGCCAGGGCTAATTGGGCATTATCATATGTCATTTTTTCAAAATGTGGCGTTCTCCAGAAATTATCCACGCTGTAACGGGAAAAACCGCCTCCCACAACATCATACATCCCGCCGCGCGACATTGCATTCAAAACATGAAGAGATACTTTTAGGATTTGTTCACGCTGAGGGGAATCTGCTAGCGCACGACGAAGCAGCAATTCTATAGTCATTGGTTGGGGAAATTTCGGTGCAGAGCCCCAGCCGCCGTATCCCCAGTCATATGATTCCAGCATTGACTTTGCAGCCAATTCCAAGGATTCCTGAGACGGCATTTCGCCTTTGTCCAAGCTAGTCTGTGATTGAACGTGCTGGGCAACCCTTTCGCCGACCCTGTTCACTTCATCCCGATCTTCTCTCCAGGCTTGTGCGAGACTGGTCAGGATTTCCTTGAAGGAGGGCATGTTGTACCTTCGCACGGGTGGAAAGTAGGTTCCTGCGTAGAAAGGTTTCAGATCAGGCGACAAAAACACTGACATGGGCCAGCCGCCCGAACCCGTCATAGCCACGGTGACCTGCATATAAATGCTATCCAGGTCGGGACGTTCTTCACGGTCCACCTTGATATTCACAAAGTTCTCATTCATGAGAGCAGCAGTCTCAGCGTCCTCAAACGACTCGTGTTCCATGACATGACACCAGTGACAGGCCGCATATCCAATGCTGAGGAAGATGGGTTTGTTTTCCGTGCGAGCTTTGGTCAGAGCTTCTTCCCCCCAGGGATACCAGTCCACTGGATTATTTGCATGTTGGAGGAGATAAGGGGAATTTTCGTTGATTAGGTGTTTGGGCATAAGTTATCTTTAATGTGAGTCTGAAAAGAGCCAATCACTAAGATTATAGCCCAAGGAACTGAGCACTTATGCAACAATTCATTCATGCCAGAATTTCCGCAACGTATCATTGTAGCTGTGCAATTTGTACCTATGTGCCAGATAGGTACTGCACAGGGCGGCTCTTTGTACAATCATTAGGGCAAAACTACCGATTCCAAGCTGGCAATTGAATGGAATTCGAACTGGAGGCCATCGTGCCCGCTTTTGCGTAAAATAGTATGGGCAATTTCTGTAGTGACCCCAAAAAAGTGGACACTAAAGAGGCACGTTGCTATCAAGTGTAGCAGAAATATATTGGGTTTCAAACTCCGCCGGGGTCAGGTAGCGGAGAGATGAATGTGTCAACCTCCCATTTTGTATACCAGGGAGAAGTGCACAAAGTCATGGCTGTTGAAGGACAAACTGGCGGGGCGGTAGGCCCTGCAAGGCCTCATGCGGACGGATGGTATTGTAGTCTTCTAACCAATGTTCTGTGATCAGACGGACCTCCTGCAACGTGTCGAACAGATAGGCATCCAAGACGTCTTCACGATAGGTTCGATTGAAACGTTCGATGTAAGCGTTCTGAGCTGGTTTGCCGGGCTGAATATGGAGGAGTTCAATCTGTCGTTCTTTGGCCCAAGTCTCCAGACG
>JAKOVF010000299.1 GCA_029782225.1 Chloroflexota bacterium
GCAATTACGGCCAAGCCAGCGATACCCGCCACAACTCCCACCACTGGTAAAGATATGCTTGTGATAGCCGGGATCAGTGTCTTGCTGATAAACGCGGAGAGCGTGCCAAAGGCCTGCACGACAGCCCCCGCTCCTGTGGCCATTTTGCCAATCAGAAGTAGAGCGGGGCCTAACGCAGCAGCTAGCCCGCCGATGACAACAATCGTTTTCTGTGTAGTGGGGCTGAGATTCGCCAGCCAGTCAGCAAAGTCACCAATCTTCTCCACTACAGCCAAGAGAGGCGGCAGGAGAACCTGCCCGAAGGTAATGGCAACCTCCTGCAGTTTGTTCCTCATGATAGCCAGCTGGGATTCGGTCGTCTTATACCGCTGTTCAGCTTCACGCGTGAGTGCGACGTTTTCTTCCCAGGCTTGTGTACCTAGCTTGATGGATTCCGCAAACAGGTCCCCTGCACCAGCGGCCCTCAAAAGAGCGTCCCGCATCCTAACTTCGGTGATGCCCATATCGTCCAGCACCTTAATGGCGCTGATCCCCTGCTCTTCAGTCCGCTGTAGTCCGTTAATGAAGGCTATGAGGGCCTCCGCAGCGTTTTCACGGAATAGTCGAGCAAACTGCTCCGCGCTCATACCAGCAACAGCAGCAAACTGCTCCAGCTTCTCGCCGCCAGTCTCGGCCGCCAGCTGCATCTGAACCATGACCTTGCTAAATGCAGAGCCTCCGGCTTGAGCCTCAATACCAACAGAGCTAAGAGCACCGGCCAAGGACAGAATCTCCGCTTCGGTCATGCCGACCTGCTTGCCAGCACCAGCGAGACGGAGACCCATTTCAACGATTTCAGCTTCCGTTGTCGCCAAAGTGTTACCCAGCGCTACGATCGTAGAGCCGAGCCGGTCAAACTGATCCTGCGGCATTTGGGTGATGTTAGCCAGCCGCGCTAGAGCTGTGGCCGCTTCTTCTGCCGACATGTTCGTGCTCTCGCCCAGATCGATCATCGTTCTAGTAAACGAGAGAATGTGCTCGTTCTGAATGCCCAACTG
>JAKOVF010000366.1 GCA_029782225.1 Chloroflexota bacterium
GCCGGCTCCGGTATAGAAGTCATCCGCATCCCCTTCCAGGCTCCTGATGCGAATTCCCACGTCGAAAGGTTCTTTGGATCCCTATGGCGAGAGTGTCTCAACTACATGCTCATCCTCAATGAGCGCCATCTGGCCAAGGTGGTCAGGGAGTACGCTGTCTACTTCAACCACGCCCGACCCCATCAGGGCATCGGCCAGCGCATTCCCCTGCCGCCAAAGGTGGAGCATCCGCAGACGGGCAAGGTCATCGCCTTCCCCGTGCTCGGCGGCCTCCACCACGACTATCGTCGCGCCGCCTGAGCGCTGAACCCACAGACTGTCGGGTCGCATCTGCACCTGGACATGGTGTCGGGTGGCGTCAGCGCGCCCTGGTGACGCTTCAGCGCTCCCATTGCCGGCTTGATCGATGCTTTTCAGCCTCCTCGTTTCATCGTACACCATCATTTTCGGGCACGATCGCGCACCCGGAGCCTGTCAAATCGAGCGTTCAGAGCCCGGTCTAAAGGCTTCCACGAAGCCTTGAGCCTCGAAGAACCGAACGGATGTTCAAGGTAGCCAGAACGCTTTCGCGAGGGTGACCAGTGGCGATGGAGGCAGCCGTATCTGGAGGTAGTGCGAGCGCGGTAGGACCAAAGGATCGCAGCTCCCAAGCGTCGAATGCCGCTGGTCTCCGCATGCCTGCATGCACTTTATCAGCCTCACCCCAATTGCCCACCGCCAAGACAGAAAGCAGCCACTTGACAAACCGCCAGGTCTGCGAGATTATGGTTTTAATATGCTTAATATTACTGATTCCGTTATCTCATGCATACTTGATCATGGTCGCCATTCCTGAGCAGATCACACTTAGCCATCTCGAACAAACCGTGTACTTCGCTGCCCTGCGCGCAGGAATTGGCGTCTTGGACATCACGCGCCTTTCCGCCTTGGTGACTATCACGCGGCCGTATGCGGCGAAGCTCCTGGCCAGCATGGCCCATAAGGGGGTGCTTCATCGTGTGGGACGTGGCCGCTATGTCGTCATTCCCTCCGATGTCCTCTATGGTCGACGCTCCTTCGTCGCCGATCCATTCCAGGTGATCGATGAGCTCATGGTGGCCACCGGTAGAATTGACTACTACGTCGCTTATCAAAGCGCAGCCTTTTTGTACGGTGCGGCCGACCAACTCCCCCAAACGCTTATGGTGGCTGTGCCACGCCAACAACGACCGATTGACTTGGGGCAGGTCGAGATACTCCCGATCCAGGTGCGGAGTGATAGGTTCTTTGGTATCGAGGCGTTTCGCTATCATGATGCCGTCTTCAAGATCGCGAACAGAGAAAGGACGATCCTGGATTGCCTGGATCGTTTCGATCTCTGCGGCGGCATCGACGAGGTGGCAAGGACCATTGCGCGGCTCTTACCTGAGGTTGACCAGGCTCGCTTGCTCGATTACGTCCCGCGCATGGGAAACCATGCTCTGACGCAGCGATTGGGCTTGTTACTGGACAGGCTGTCGGCGAGCCAGACGGTGACAACCTCACTGCTGGACGGACTGGCCCAGCAGGTGAGTCCGAATCTGTATCTTCTTGACCCTCACGGCGCCAGCGAGGGTCCCGTGCACCCGCGCTGGCACGTGCGCGAGAACATCCCCCTCTTTGAGGACATGTAAATGCACCTTTCCTCACGCTTGATCCGTACTTGGGCGGATGAACGGGCAGTTCCGGATCTGACCCTGGCCGAGCTCGACTATCGCTTGACCCATGCGCTCGGAGCCATCTACAAAGATCCTTTCCTGGCAAGCCGGCTTTGTCTGAAAGGGGGCACAGTGCTGAACAAGCTGTGCTTCCCCACGTTCAGCCGCCTTTCCGTGGACCTGGATTTCAACGCAGTCGGCCCGAAATCGCAGGTACTGGCCGAACGCAGCCAAGTCATCTCCCAACTGGAAACTCTGCTGGTCGACCAGGACAGTGGCTACACGGTGACGCATGACTTCCGCTACGAACAAACCACCATCGTTGCACACTATACCCCGCTGAGCGGTGGGCCGAAGCAACGCCTGAAGCTGGAAATCTCCTTCATCGAACGCGTGCCCATCCTGGGTCATATTGAGAGACATCTGATTCTACCCGATCGGTCTTCGGTTTCCATTGCAACCTACCACTTGGAGGAGCTCACGGCCACTAAGCTGCGAGCGCTCTACGGCCGCCGCAAGGGACGTGACATCTACGACCTGTGGCGGATCGCAAGCCTCGACCTTGACGAACGGGCAGTCCGCAAGCTGACGCTCTATTACTTCTACCATGCGAAGATGCTGTTCCACTATCCCACTTTTCACGCCAACGTGGAAGAGAAGCTTCGTCACCGCGGTTTCAGCGACGATGTGCGCGGCCTGATTCGCGTGGGACAACACTTCGATTGGCTGGAGGCCAGCCGCACCGTCGTAGAGCGCTTCGCCTTCCTGGGCGAGCTCGACGAACGGGACAGCCGATTCCTTGATCTCGCGCGTTTGCTGCTTCGCAAGTCGATGTCTGAGAGTGTCAACGTAGCGCTCTCCGGCATCGAACATCCCATCGCCTGGCTCATGGAGGGACTCCCTATCTCACAAGAAGCGTCGGCACTGCGCCAGGAGGATATTCGAGTCTTCCTGGCACCCTAACATAGCCGACCAGCTTGTATACGTGCTGGCTGGTTATGTCGCGATCCTGCCTGACATGGGCGTGCTGGCTTCGCTCATTCGTTCTGATTTGGGCGCCCAAGAGGGTTGTCCTCGGACACTGCGCCTGCTATCCTCCCGATCTCACCGCCAGATTCCGGGAGCTTTCACCGCGTGCTCAATATCCTCAGTCGCCTCCGATCCAAGATCCTCAACATCGCCCACCAGATCGGCGATCGTATACAGCACAGCCTCAAACCCGACACCGTCTCGCTGCTCGCAGGGGCTGCCGAGGATGCGATGCGCAGCAAGGCCCGACTCATGGCCGAGAACGCCCTCCTCCGGCACCAGCTAATCATCCTGCAGCGCCAGGTTGAACATCCCCAACTCAGCAATCGGGATCGACTGAGGCTCCTGCTCCTGGCAAGGGCAACGCCCTTCTGGAAGCAAGCGCTTCTCATTGTCCAACCTGACACCCTGCTCCGCTGGCATCGCCAGCTGTTCCGCCTGCTTTGGCGCCGCAAGTCCAAATCCAAGACGCCGCACACCCGGATCACACCCGAAACCATCGCCCTGATCAAGCAGATGCGCACTGAGAACATCACCTGGGGCGCCGAGCGTATCCGCGGCGAACTCCTCAAGTTGGGCATCAAGGTCAGCAAACGCACCGTCCAACGGTATCTGCCCCCGGACACCTCTCCTGCAACCTCGCCCTCCAACCAGAATTGGAGCACATTCCTCAGGAACCACGCCGGTCAAATTTGGTCCTGCGATTTCACACAAACCCATAACCTCTTCTTCGTTCCCCTCTTCGTCTTCGTCATTATCGAGCTGTCCTCACGCAGGATCGTCCATACGGCCGTGACAGCCCATCCCACTGATGCCTGGGTCGCTCAGCAACTCCGCGAGGCGACGCCTTGGGGTGAGCATCCCCGCTTCCTGATCCGCGACAACGACAGCAAGTACGGCACCCATTTCGAAGCCGTCGCCGCCGGCTCCGGCATAGAAGTCATCCGCACCCCCTTCCAGGCTCCCAACGCGAATTCCTTTTGCGAGAGATTACTTTCCAGCCTCCATCGCGAGTGTCTCAACTACATGCTCATCCTCAATGAGCGCCACCTGGCCAAAGCGGTCAGGGAGTACGCCGGCTACTTCAATCATGCCCGCCCTCATCAGGGCATCGGCCAGCGCATTCCCGTGCCGCCAAAGGTGGAGCCACCGCAGACGGGCAAGATCATCGCCTTCCCCGTGCTCGGCGGCCTCCACCACGACTATCGTCGCGCCGCCTGAGCGCTGAACCCATAGACCGTCGGGACGCATCTACACCAGGACATGGTGTCGGGTGGCGTCAGCGCGCCCTGGTGACGCTTGTGCGCTCCTATTGCCAGATAGACCGATGCTCTTCAGCGTCCTCGTTGCCTCGGAGGCCATCATTTTCGAGCACGAGCGCGCACCCGGGGCCTGTCAAATCGAGCGTTCAGAGCCCGGTCCAAAGGTTTCCACGAAGCCTTGAGCCTCGAAAAACCGAACGGATGTTCAAGGTAGCCAGAACGGGCTTGAGCGCGCTCGGGTGACACAGTTGCGCCCAAATTGCCGGCTTAGTCGACGCTCCTGAGCGACCTTGTTTCATCGCAAGCCGTCGTTTCAAGCATGGTCGCGCCTTCCGAGCCGATCAAATCAAGCGCTCAGAGCCCGGTCCAAAGGCTTCCACGAAACCCTGGACCCCGAGAAAGCGAACGGATGTTCGTAGTAGCCAACACGGTTGCCCTTACCTGGCCAAGGGGAGGAAACAGTCCCAATACGGCAACGACGGCGCCTGAGGTCGGGGATGATGGAGGATATGAAGTGGGTGCTGATTGCCTCCAATATCTGTGGGAGGGAGACTGGGGAATGGAGGCCATAGTCGTCTGAATCAACCCTTCTGAAGACTCGGATTAGTACGGGTGAGCGCGTAGCCAGCACGACAGGTATTCCTTTGACAGCCATACCTGGCACCTACTTGCGCTGATCAAGACCCGGGTTGCGAGCATAGAAATCACTCGTAGACTGGATGTACTTCCTAAATGCCCTGTAGTCATCCTCGGAAGCGAAGTTCATATTGTCCTGAGCAAGTGCGATTGCCTTATCTATCATCTTCAACGCACGGTCATAGTCCCACAAGTTATAGTGGCATTCCGCCATTCGATAGTAGATTTCATGTCTGGAAAACGATATGTTTTTGGGTTTCTTTTGGTTCAGAAGGCTCTCTAAGGTGACTAAGATGTCAAGAGCTTTGTGCGCTAGCTCTTTATACTTTGATCTTCGCTGATTCTCTTCATATCGATCGATACCTCGAGTGTTCTTGATAGATGCAGACCATCTAACATAAAAACGCGCCATTTCAATCTGGAAATCGAAATCATCTTCAAGATAGTCACCCAGATTGAACTGAATCTGGCCAATGAGATTGTCTGCACTCTCGAACCTCGGAATACTTGACTCTGCATAGCACGAAAATAGAAGTTTGAGAATCAAAGGATGATTCCCAGTTATGTCTCTTAGGCCTTCAAGTATTTTTATGGCAGAATCGCTCTCATTACGTCGATTCTTGAGATAACGCGCGTAGTAGAAATTGAGGAGCACGGAATTTGGCCGCTTCTTCAATTCCTTTTTGATGAAGGCTTCTGCATCAGCGAACTCGCGGTGCTTGATGTAGCCCTCGAAGACATCGAGGACATCCTCCTCTTCGGAGGTATAGTCTAGTTGCTTATCGAAAGAGAAGTTTCGATAGTAACTCTGTCGTATCTCTTGTGTGAGATCTCGATGTTCTTTCACTAGAGACTTGGTCAGTAGTCGAATTGCATCGTTAATCAGATACTTCTCTTGATTATCCTGGTTGACTCGCTTGATACATTCAAAGCCAAGAAGCAGTGGAATTTTCTCTTCCACCGCGTGTTCTTGTACCTGGAGAATATCTACTATCTGTCGAATCATCATTGGCATCTCTACGATCTCGAGAAGGATCAGGATGCGCAAGGGAATGCGGTCGTCTCCTTTTTCAAGCTGTTCAAGAATCTCTTTGAAGCTGAATTGCACGATATTCGCTGAGTAGCGAGGTAGACCTCGCACTACGGCATCGAAAGGTTCGTTATACTCGTACACTCTGGCAATGCAGTGTTTGATGAGAATGGGGATGCCTTTCGTCTGCTCTAACAAGACCGTCTTCTGCTCATCCGTCAGAGGTACTCGGGTGGCGCGATAGCGCTTGAACAGACTATCAATTAGTCGTTTCGAGTCTCCCTTGTCAAGGCCCAAGAGTTCAATCTGACGAAAGCCAGATGGCACTAACTCGCGAGAGGTCAGGATGATCTTGAAGTTGTAGGGCTTGAGGCGCAGCGCCTTCTTCACTTTGGTCCCAAAGAACTCAACAATCTTCCCAGCTTCGGCTGGTGGTATCGACTCGAAGTTGTCAACAATGAGCAGTATCCTGTTGTCCATCAGGAACTCCATTGTGAGTTCCTTTCGATCTTCGAAGCTGTACTCTTCGAGACTGCCAAGGTCGAAGAATCTGAGTATAGCGAAAAGAATGCTATCGAGAGACTTGACCTGCGGTTCGCGCTCTTCGATGGTATCGAACATGTAGTCGTAGAAGTTGCTTTTTGCAGAAACCCAGATAATGTTGTCGAATAGGACATTTTCTACATCTTTTTCCGCATAAAGCTCCTTGGTGACTTGAATGATCAGCGCCGTCTTGCCAATACCACCTGGTCCGTATACTATGCCATTCTCGTTAACAATATTGATGATTTCTTCCTTGATTTGGCTAATCTGCTTGCGTCTTCCAACGAACTCATAGGGTCCTTCATCTGGGATGTTCGCACGAATGCCATTAACCGGACTCTGCATAGGAAGAACATCTGTCCAGAATAGCTCCTGCTTGCTTCCCACTTGGAAAAGCGTCTGGCTAAACTTCTTCTTGGTCGAATCTACGTAAATCCTGTCGAGCAGAACCGAGTAGTACTCGTACCCAGATGACAGCGTACGACGATATGAAAACAAGGCATCATCTCTAACAAGCAGGAATGGATATAGATGAATCCTAAGACCTTCATTTGTGACAAGTTCGGATGATTTTCGCTCATATTCATCCTCGATGCGTTGAACCCTTTCGAATGTGCGTATGAGTACCCCATCGCGATAGTTACGTACCTCAACTATGAACTCGTCCGAAATCGGATCTCTATTGCTGATGCCCCTGAATACGATGGGGTTCAAGAAAAAGGGTTCAAGAAGTTCTGATACTTGAATAAGTGCTTGTTTCCACATAGCAATTTGGATGTGTGGAAATTCCCCTGTGCGGCTCAGACCCTGTTCGATCACGTCATGAGGCTTGCTTGCATAGTGAGCGATCTGGGGAATCACCTTCCTCAGGAAATCACGCTTCAGTTCGGCCTTATTCACTATTCGTGCGCCCTCGGAGTCGGATGGAAATAGCGTCTCCAAGTCATCCCAGAGTTGTCCAAGTGGCCCGGTGGTGATTGTCTGCCCAAGGCATTCCTTCATTGCTACTAGCGTGCCAGGTGCCTTTCCATCTATTAAGTAGAAGCACTTTTCTGCCAGTTGGGCCTGAGTGTCGAGTGTGGGCCGACGATACGACTCAGTGACGATCTTCTTGATCGGAGTGACTCGCTTTCGAACATCATGGGGCTCATTTACGATGACATCTTCGTACACCCGAACTGTTGTGATGGTGAATATTTGCAGAGCCAACGTGAGTAGATCACAAATGCGCCGAAAGACCAAGGGGAATCTATCTTGCGGTTCCAGCAAATCCACTTCATCCAGAAACTGGTGGAGGTCCGGACAGTAAATACGAGTCCGAGGTGCCGAAGCTGTGATAATACTCTTCACTATGGAGAAAATCGCACCAAACTCATCGAAACGAAAACCATCGAATGGTACAACCGCTTTGGCCACGTATTCTGCAAAGTCGATCTTGCTTAGAGCTATGTTTTGACTCTGGGCGTCGTATACTTCTCCATCGATGATCTTGGCCTTCTCTGGCAAAGTACAACCTTTGAGATAGCCTGTACGGGCGTAGTGTATTGTCGGGTCTGACGTATGCTTGCCCGAATTCTCATGAAAGCTGGATGTTAGGAATAGATGTCGACCATGGCTATCCTCTTGCTGGACCTCTTCATCTGTGAAATACATCTCGATACAGATATTTTCATAGCCTAGTCGATGCGAAGGTGTTGGGATCGCGAAGGAGAAGACATTGTTGCTCCAATCTTTGTAGACAGTTTGCGATCCGCTTACCTGTGCAACGATGTCTCTCTGATCGTGGTCAAAGATGAAAATCATAGGCCACGGCTGTGCCTTTTCAGCGAAAGTTTGGAGAGACTTAAGCAACTTATCGCCTCCCATGTCCCTGTCCGTCTTGTGGAATTTGATGGGAAAATCCAAATTCAGGACCTGGGCTGCCCTTTCGAGTAGCCGCCAGTCAGTCTTGCCCTCTGTCCATATCTCGGCGACCACAGGATTCAAGCGGTCGAGATTCTTAGAAGACATGCTGAACCTCCTTGTTTTCAAACGCTTTTGCGAGTAGCCCTTCTAGGATAATCCTCAGATCAATCGCTAAGGTTTGGCCATTTTGGCGATTGGCAATTCACCAGCAAAGTCGGTGCAAATAGACTTGTGGGTGGGGGTGAAGTGGGACTGAGAGGCAAGCCCTTGTTGCCTCATCAGTGCTTTCGAACCTAGCTACAAGAATTTGTATTATAGATCACAACACTACTGATGGCCCGTACCGTGTAAGAACCTCATCGGAAAGATCTGAGTGCGCCGAGAGGCTGACCCAGATTGGCTTCGCATGCCAGCTTGCGCACATTCGGAGGTGCTCAACGGAGGTCGGCGACAGGATCATCCATGGCGCGGGACATCAGGAAGGCGTGCGCTTCGGCTCCAGCGCAGCCTGCGGCACGGTCGAGCGATCCGCCCGATCGTCGCCTTCCACTGAGCAGCTGCCCAACTCTTCCCCCTCAAACAGACTACGCCGCCAACAGCCCCGGCGTTCTGAAGTAGTCCTTGATGATGCCGCCCAACACCAGCCGGTAGGCGACGGGACCGGCGGTCACCGGCGGCGTGCGAGTGACCGGAGACTGCTGATCCAGGTGTCAATAGCCGGACGATAATGTACCAGCGATGTTGAGACTGCGTAATTGACGTTTGCTGGGTACCGGCCCTGACCGTAAAGTGGGAAAGATATCCTAGTCAAAGGGGGTCTTTGGCCCATGGCAGACATCAACCAGACGCCGTGTCTCATCCGCGAGGTGGACTGTGTTTCACCTGTCGCCGTTTGCGATCGCTGTCAGCATCCCGCCCAGCGCTTCAGCACCGCCGTGCGCCGTGCTGGCTACTTAGCTCATCCGTTCTAATCGGAGTGCTTTGCAGGGTTGATTCCAACGTCTGTGGCTGGTATCCTCCCGATCTCGCCGCCAGATTCCGGGAGCTATCAACGCCGTGCCCAATATCCTCAGTCGCCTCCGAACTCACATTCTCAACGCCGTCCGCCACGTGGGTGAGCGCGTCCAAAAGATGCTCAAGC